>CAJBSQ010000268.1 GCA_903958265.1 uncultured Planctomycetaceae bacterium | reverse complement strand
GGTAAAAAACCTGTGGCTACGGGGGTGGCAAGATCACAGGTAAAAAACCTGTGGCTACGGGGGCGAACGATCACAGGTAAAAAACCTGCGGCGACGGAGCGTCACACCACCCGCACCCGCGACACCGCGATTCGGCCGCCGAAGCAGACGTCGACATCGCCCCCCGCCACCCGCGGCCGCTCATGGTAGCTCGATGCGTAGGTCCAGCCCTCGTCGGTGATTCGATACCCGACTCCGAACGGCGACGCGTCTACCGCACATGCCACCACCTCTGGCGCCGCGGCGGCGGCCGGCAGGTCGGGGAGATTGACGTTCCAGAACTCCCCGGGCAGAAGCCGCTGGTCGCGAATCGACACGAGCACATCGGCCACCCAGGCCGCCGCCCGCGTCCAATCGATCGTCGTGCCGCGCCGGTGATACTGCGACGCCGCCACCGCCGGCAGGCCGTGCAAGGCCGCCTCGCGGGCCGCGGCCACCGTGCCCGAATGATGGACATCAGCGCCAAGGTTGCCGCCGGCGTTGATGCCGGAGAGCACGAGCGCCGCGTCGGGTACGAGCTGCGCCACCGCGATTCGCACGCAGTCTGCGGGCGTGCCCCCCACGCGAAATCGCCCCCGAGCGAGTTCCTCGACGCGGATCGCCCGGTCGGTGGTCACGCGGTGCCCGCAGCCTGAATGGCACTCGGCCGGGGCCACGACCACCAGGTCACCCCCGAGCACGGCCGCCGCATCGCGGAGGGCCGCCAGGCCCGGCGCGTCGATGCCGTCGTCGTTGGTCAGCAGGATATGCATGGCCGGCCGGCCGCCCGGGCCGCGAGGGTTTCCAGGATCGCCCACACCCCTTCCGACGCTTCGGCCGCCATCTTGCAGACATCCTCGGCGTCGGTATCGACCTGGGCGATCGCGTCGGGCTTCGCCACGTTGGTCACCACCGAGCAGACCGTCACGTCGAGCCCCATCCGCGACGCGGTCACCACCTCCGGCACGGTCGACATGCCCACCACGTCGGCTCCCATGCGACGGAGCATCCGGTATTCCGACCGCGTCTCGTAACTCGGCCCCGAGAGAAACGCGTACACGCCCTTGCGCGCCGCCGCGCCGACGCGTCGCGTGGCAGCGAGCGCCACCTCCGCGAGGTCGGGGTCGTAATACGCCGTTCGCGTGGCCTTCCCCGGCTCGGGCTCGAGCGCCTCGCCCCACGGCCGCCGCACCATGTCGATGTGGTCGGTCACGATCACGAGTTCGCCGCTCACCATGTCGGGCCGGAGCCCGCCGGAGGCATTGGTGAGCAGCACCTGCCCGACGCCGAGGGCGGCGAGCAGCTCGATCCCGCGAGTGAGCGTTTCCGGAGGAAAGCCCTCGTAGCCGTGCACCCGCCCTTGGAGCATGGCGACGGCCGTGCCGCGGAGCGTGCCACAGACGATCCGCCCTGCGTGGCCCGTGGCCGTCGACTTCGCCAGCCACCCGGTCTCCGTCGACGGCATCGCCCACTTCCCGGTGAGCCGGTCGGCGAGCCCGCCGAGCCCGGTGCCAAGCACCACGCCGATCGCCGCCGGGTGGCCGCCGGACGACACGATCCGCTCCGCGGCCTCGAATGCCCCGGCCCTCGGCCGTCCCACCGCCAGCGTCGGCCTGCCGACGTCTACCGCCTCTCGAGCCGTGTGCTGCGCCATCTCGACGAAAGCCGGCGGGGTTTGCCGCTCCTCGGGAAAAACCCTATCCTCCCGCCGGCCGCGGAAATCGGCAAGCACGACCGCTTCCGCCCCGTCGGCCATGCCCTGCACGCCCTTCGTCTCCGCACGCCTTCCGAAGGATCGCCCCCCGATGCCCACCCGTGCCGAAAAGTTCGCCGGCCTGTCCGTCGCCATCGTCACGCCGTTTCGCGACGGCAAGGTCGACTCCGCCCGCCTCGGGGAGCAGATCGACTTCCAGGTCGAGGCCGGCACCACCTGCATCTGCCCCGTGGGCACCACGGGCGAGTCGCCCACGCTCACCCACGACGAGCACGAGCGGGTGATCGCCGAGAGCATCGCCGCCGCGAAGGGCCGGCTGCTCGTGATGCCCGGCACGGGCTCCAACTCCACCGCCGAGGCCGTCCGGCTGACGAAGTTCGCCGCCAAGGCCGGTGCCGACGCGGCCCTCGTCGTCGGCCCCTACTACAACCGCCCCACGCAGCAGGGCATCTTCGAACACTTCAAGGCGCTGGCCGAGGCGGTGGACATTCCGATCTGCGTCTACAACATCCCCACCCGCACCGGCCGCAACATCGAACCCGAGACGATCATCCGGCTCGCCGAACTGCCCGGCATCGCCATGCTCAAGGAGGCGACCGGCTCGATGGACCAGGCCTCGCAGATCCTCGCCTGCACCGATCTCACCGTGCTCTCCGGCGATGACAGCATGACGCTGCCGCTCTTGGCTGTCGGCGGCCGCGGCGTGATCTCCGTGGTGGGCAATCTCGTGCCCCGCGACATGAAGGCCCTGTGCACCGCCTTTGACGCCGGCGACCTACCGAAGGCGAGGGCGCTGCACCTCAAGCTCTTCGCTCTCTGCCGCGACCTTCTCGGCCTGGCCAGCAACCCGATCCCGATCAAGGCCGCAATGGCCATGGTCGGCCGCGACACCGGCGACATCCGGCTGCCGCTGGTGCCGTTGGACCAGCCGCTCTCCGACAAGCTCCGGCAGGTGCTGACGGCCTACGGCCTGGCCCCGACCGGCCGCTAAAGCGGACCCGGGTTATGGGTATCGCCGGCTCGCGCGGCGGCCCCGGCCGTTACTCGATCACGCGAAGCACGGCGCCCTGGGTGTCGAACCGCGCGATCACGATGTCGTGATGCCGCGCAAGGCCGAGCGATTCGAGTCGGTCCACCAGAATGCCGGCCTTCTCGAGCGATTCGCAGCAGGCCATCACCGCCGGCCCCCAGCTTGATTGCGTGGCCCCCGGGCAGCCGAGTTCTGCGAGCAGTTCCAGCAGGTCTGACGTGGCCTGGGCGTAGGGGAGCTTGATGGATTCCGGCTGGAAGGGCATGCCGGCCAACCCGCCGTACTTCCGCACGGCCAGCGAGAACTCGATGAACTTGCCCTCGACCGCGGCTGGCAGCAGGTCGAGCAGCGCGATCCGCGACAGCTCGGCCGTCAGCTCGCGGGGCACCGGCGGAAGTCGGGCAAACGCAGCCCGCTCGGCTTCGCCCGAGAGGCCGGTCGCGTCGCGAGCCATGAGCAGCACGCATCGCCAGGCCGTCGGCAGCCGGACGCGGGCCACCATCGGCGAGAAGTCTCGGGTGATGTCGTCGTCAGGGACGGCGTTCTCGCGGATCATGCGTCCCGATTCGATGATCAGTCCGCCGCGACTGAAGCCGTAGACGCCCACGCACGACCGCCGACCGCGGCTCACCACCCGGGCCAGCTCGAGCGCGTCGCGGAGGTCGAAGAGCCAATCGTGGTCGGTGGGCTCGAGGTCGTCCTGCGCCGGATGCGGTGTCGTGGGGGGCGTATTCGCCTCCGGGCCGAGCTTGAACAGGTGCCGCATGCCCGCCGCCACCGCCAAACCGAGCTGCGTGCCGCTGCCCAGGCCGACGTGTGCCGGCGGCGCGGCCACGATCTCGATGGAGCAGCCGACGTCGCCGAGCCGCCAGCCGGCGACGCAGGCCTGGGCACAGGCCAGCGCCCGCTCTGCATGGAGCCCGCGAGCCTCGAGCCGGGGGGCTCGCCGCAGCCGCACGTGGATCGCCGGCCGGTCGAGCATCACGCCCACCCCGCCAAAGGACCTCGTATCGGGCACGCCGAACGAGAGCATGCCGAGGTGCAGCCGCGCCGGAGCGCGGACGTCGACGGCGGTGGCGAGGCTCGTTCCGGTCTGTTCAGAAGGGGGCATGCACATCAAGCATACCCAAGGTGGGCGATGCTGCACGTGGCCGCTTCAACCCCCGGCGACGCGAGCCTCGAGCACCGCGAAGGCCTCCCGTTCCCGCGGCCCCCCGGTCTTCTCGACGAGAGGCCTCAGTTGCGCAAGCTGCCGCCCCACCTCGCCTGGCCCGAGCATGTGCAGCCGGGTGACCAGGATCGCCGCCTCGACCACGGCATGGGCAGCGCGATGAAAGCCGAGGAACGGCCGGCCGACGTGCTCGGCCACCACCCGCACCTCGATCTCAACCCGCTCCCGGGAGGCATCGACCGACTCCACCAGAAACTCCCAGGCTCGGCAGGCTGCCATGAGCACGCGGCCGGTCACGACCTCCGCGGGCCGCGAGTCCGGGGGCTGCTCGAGGCATCCCGCCACGATCCGCGCGAGCAGGAGCACGTCGTCGCAGACGTGGAACACGCCGGCCGGCACCCGGGCCAGGTTGGCGGCCGTCTGGCTGCTCGCGAACGGCTTGAGCACGAGCCGGGTGATCTGGACGGTTTCGCGCTCGGCCTCATCCACCCAGGGCCCCATCGCGGCGACGTGCATGCCCCCCTCGGGGCCGGTCGTCGTCACGATTCCTTCGATGATCATCCGCAGGCATCCGAGGGAGAGGGGCAGCCCGCATGATAAACTCAAAGGCCCTCCGCACCACGAGCCTTGACTGTGTCTGCCGCACGCCCGCACATCCACTTCGTCACCGGCCGGCTCGCCGAGCATTCGCTGCGGCAGGTGCTCGAACGCCTCGCCCCCCGGGTGGGGTTTGAGTGCACTGTGCAGGTCATGCCGATCACGGTGGCGGCGCTAATGACGACCCCCTGGATCGCCAAGCGGCTCGAGGTGCCTCCGGGGACGACCCGCATACAGATTCCGGGAGCCTGTCGGGGGCCGCTCGAGGCCTTCGCCGAGGTCACGCCGATCCCGGTCGAGCGCGGCCCCGCCGATCTCCGGGCGCTCGACGAGTTCTTCGGTCAGAAGTCCCGCGACCTCTCCGGCTACGGTCAACACGACATCGAGATCATCGCCGAGATCAACCATGCCCCGCG
>CAJBSQ010000267.1 GCA_903958265.1 uncultured Planctomycetaceae bacterium | reverse complement strand
GTCATTCCGGAGCATACGCATCCTCATGTGGACAGCTTCGAGGTGCTTTTAGGCGGCGACATGAAATTCAGCAAGCACGGCCGCTGGGTTGAGCCAGAGGATTTGACGTTTCGACTGGCGGAGTCGTCGGCAGTGCCTGGATCGCATCCGTTTCGAGGGTCGTGCATCCGAGTGTTGCCGAGCGATCTCCATGGCGGCCTATCCGGTAGCCGCGGGGCGGTGTTTCTGTCGGTGCAGCATTGGCAGGAGGGTATCTCGCCGCACTGCGTCGCTGCGGACTACACCGGTAAGACGATGGGTGAACAGCATCAGGCAGCTGTCCGCGACGGTGAGCCGATCAACGGCATGGCTCAGTCGCAGCTCACCTGGCAGGATGCAGCCGGAAGTGAAAAACAGCCACCGGCTTTTCTCTGACGGCCGAAGCCTAGGCATCGTTCGCCAACTCGCGGGGCGCCTCCGCACGAACCTCGCTGCATGGTCATTGCCGCGAAATACACACGCTCGGCACGCCCGAGGCGGCGGGCTTGCGGCTTCCTCCGCGGCAGACCGGCTCAGCCGTCCGGGTCGTCGAGCAGTTGCTGGAGGCGGGCGGCGTGTTCGGGAATGCACCTTGGCAGCCACGAGGCGTCGATGAGCCCGAGCGAGATCATGTCGCGAAGATGCGTGCGATCCTTGTCACGAAACGAGTTGAGCTTCATTCGCACGAGCGGCTCGAGCGAGACGACGTGGTAGTCGTCGGCCTGCTCCCGCTCGGTAACGTCGGCTGTCGGCAGCGGATACGATTCGCGGACCTTCTCGCCGGCAAACAGGAGATGCACGGCGTCTCGCGGGCTGCCGCCGGGGCCGTCGATGAAGCAGGTCACGTCCATCACGGTCGCATGCACGAAGCCCACCGCTTCGAGGGCCGCCTTGACGGCGTAAAAATCCGCACGGCGGACGAGGATGTCGACATCCTGCGTGTTTCGCACGGCGGCACGGTCCACTCGTGACACCCAGGCCGCCACGGCGTTGCCGCCGGCAACGGCGTAAGGGATGCCGGCCCGTTCGAGGGCGGCGGTGGCTCGCAGGGCACGTTCACGGACTGCTTGCACGGCCTCGATCATCCTCTGCCATGAGAAATCGCGAAGTTCGACCGCCACGCAACCACCTCAATCCTTAACCACCGGAAGGAGATCCCCGGACTCTGGGGCCCGTCTCCCCCATCGTACCGTGCCCCGGGCCACCGGGCGACGGTGACATCGCCTACCGGCGTCGGAAGAGAAGAGAACAGGCGCGTTGGCCGCGATGCCGATGCCGGTGAGCGAGGCTGGCTCGGGCATCGTGGTGATCGTGAAAGGCCGGGGTGCCTGCCCCCCGTGCCGCCCTTCGTCTGCCCTGCCACGTCGGCTGGACTGCCCTGCACGCGGCTCGCGCTGCTTGCTCCGTTGACGTGAATGCGCCGATGTCCGTCACGGATCCCATCGGCCGGGCGCTCGCAGAAACTCCAGGATCACCTGCTCGGCGGCGGCCGCGGCGGCCGGCACGAGGCTGTGCTGCATGTGGAAGCCGTGCGGCATGTGGGCACCCACGTGCAGCCTCACCGCCGCCCCGGCCTCGGCGGCCCGGCTCGCGAAATCGAGGCCATCGTCACGGAGCGTGTCGTCCTCCCCCACGATCACGAGGGTGGGGGGCAGGGAGCCCAGGTCGCCGTGGGCTGGACTGGCGCAGGGATCGGTCCAGAGATTCCGGTCGGGCGCATAGAGCGCCCGCTGGAACGCCAGCAGTTCGATGCCATTGTAGGGATGATCCTTCCCGGAGCGCATCATCGACGCATGCCGCTCCAGCTCGAGATCCAACACGCCGCAGCTGAGCATCAGCTTCGCCGGCCCCCGCTGGCCTCGTTGGCGGCG
>CAJBSQ010000266.1 GCA_903958265.1 uncultured Planctomycetaceae bacterium | reverse complement strand
TGCCGGACTCGGAGGCTCCCTGCTCGGGATGGCTTCACGGCGACGGCTGCATGCGGCCGCTGCCTGGTGCCTGGTGGTCACGGGCCTTGTCTCGATGGTGCGCGGCGCCTCGTTCGTGTCGCTCCCCGGCAGCCCGGCGGCCGGCTGCCCGTTGTGCGCGGAGGCCGACGAGGCGATGTTGCCGGAGAGAGAGGCAGTGGTCAGTCCGGCCCCTTGATGGTCAGCATCGCGGCGGCCAGCGTGATGCCGATCACGTTCAGCAGCACGATCAGCAGTCCCACGCCGTAGATCGTCTGCAGCCCATCGTCGATCCGGGTTCGCCGGTCCCGGGCCAGCCGCGAGGCCAGCACGTTGCAGACCCACGACCAGTGGAGCATGACGTGCACGAGGATCCCGCCGGCGAGGAGGGCCAGCAGGCCGAACTGGATCCCGCTCCACGAGTCGAAATCAAGTCCCCAGAGCATCCAGCCCTTCGCGGCCGGGCCGGGGGGAAACACGAAGCGGACGATCGCGGCGGCGATGCACAAGGCGACAAAAGCCACCAGCAGCACGCCGTCGAGGGCCAGATTGATCTCGCTCCACGACCAGCCCCGCCGGGGAGAAGACGGCCGCTGGTCGCGGGGTTCCGGCAGCGTGGACGGGATCATGGACTGCTCACGGAGTCGAAAGTCTTGCGGTTCGGGAAAATGTGATGTACCATCTGGCCTCGGTGCATATCACCCGGATTGTAATTCCCGATCGATGGTAACCATGAAAGGCGCAGTTGGCATGGCAGAAAAACCCGTGGATGGCAAAAAGCAGGGCAAGGAAATCAACAAGTCGCAGGAGATTCGGAATCTCGCCACGGCCCTCAAGACCAAGGGCGAAAAGCCGCGCCCGGTGACCATCATCGCGGCCCTCAAGAAGCAGGGGATTGTCGTCTCGTCCCCGCAGGTGAGCATGGTGCTCAAGCGCATGGGGTTCAAGCCCCGCAAGCGGCGGAAGGCGACCAACTATGTGGCGGCTGCCGCCGCGGCCAACAAGAGCACAAAACTCAAGACGCGGTCGAAGATTTCCGTCGAGGATCTGGTCGCCGCCAAGAAGGCCGTCGGCCGGCTCGGTGGCCTGGATCGGGCGCTGGCGGCCATCGAGGCCCTGCGGCAGTTCGAAACCTGAGCCGATTCGGCCCGTCAGCAGGCATGGCCGGTGACTGGCAGGACGTCTATGGTTGAGGTATTCACGTTCGGGGGGCCCTACAGACGCGGGCCGCCGAGGTGTTCGTTTGCTGCCGATGGCGAGGAGGCAGGGTGATACGCACCGCGGATCCAGAAGTAGTGGTGATCGGCGGTGGCCCTGCCGGCGCGACCACGGCGACGTTGCTGGCGCAGCATGGCCGACGAGTTCGGCTCTACGAGCGAGAGCGGTTCCCGAGGTATCACGTCGGAGAGTCGTTGATCCCAGAGACATTCTGGGTGCTCGAGCGGCTCGGGGTGCTACCACAGCTCCGGGGTGGCCCGTTCGTTGAAAAGCACAGCGTGCAGTTCGTCTCCGAGCAGGGACGGGTGTCGGAACCATTTTACTTTTCCGATTACAAGGAGCATGAGAGTGCGCGGACCTGGCAGGTCACCCGCCAGGAGTTCGACCACTTGTTGCTCGACAACGCCCGCCGGCACGGCGTCGACGTGCACGAGGGCGTTCGGGTGCTCGAGGTACTGTTCGACGGGAATCGGGCGGAAGGCGTGCGACTCATCGATGAGTCTGGCGTCGAGCGGGTCGTCCACTGCGAGGTGGTCGTCGATGCCGCCGGTCAGAGCGGACTGATCCTCGATCGCCTGGGTCTGCGGCAGTGGGATTCGGTGCTCAAGAAGGCGGCGATCTGGACGTACTGGAAGGGGGCGGTGCGGGAGTCGGGCCGCGACGCCGGGGCCACGTTGGTGCTGCAGACGGCCGGCAAGATCGGCTGGTTCTGGTACATCCCCTTGCAGGATGACGTTGTGAGCGTCGGGGTCGTCGCGCCGTTTGATCATCTGTTCAAGAATCGCGACTCGAAGGAACTCGAAGCGATCTACACCACCGAGGTCGCCCGCTGCCCCGGTGTGCAGCCGAGGATCGCGAACGCCGAGCGGATCGCCCCGTACCGCGCTGCCAAGGAATATTCGTACCGCTCCAAGCAGGTGGCCGGCGACGGCTGGGTGCTTGTCGGGGATGCCTTTGGATTTCTCGACCCGCTCTACTCCTCCGGGATTCTCCTCGCGCTCAAAAGCGGGGCCCTAGCCGCCGATGCGATCGCCGCGGCCTTGGAGCGGGGCGATCCTTCAGCCTCCCGCCTGGGCTGCTGGGGGCCTGAGTACGTCGCCGGGTTGGATCGCATGCGGAATCTCGTGTGTGGCTTCTACGATGGCCTGAACTTCGGCAAACTCGTGCGGCAGCATGGCCACGTGAAGCCGCTGATCACCGACATCCTGATCGGCGATCTCTTCAAGGGCGACATCGACGCGCTGTGGCCACTCCTCGACGGCGCGAAGGAGCCGAGCGGAGCGCCAGCGTGAGGATCCTGCGGCCGGGCGTGGGGTCGTAGCGATTTCCCGTTTTTTCCGGCCTGATTCGGGCCAGGAGCCTCGCGATCCTGCCTCGGTTCCGGAGGTATGATTGCCGGTGAGGGGCAGGCCGCAAAGTCGCCGTAGATCACCGGCCTCCCCCTGCCCGCACGATCAATCGCACCCCGGCCGGCGGCCACCGCTGGAAACGGATGTCGGACAACAGCGAGTTCATCTCGGAGTTTCTCGTCGAGTCGGGTGAAAACCTCGATCAACTCGACCAAGACCTGCTCGCGCTGGAGGCCGATCCGGCTGACCCGCAGCGGCTGGCGAGCGTGTTCCGCACGGTTCACACCATCAAGGGCAACAGCGGGTTTTTCGGGTTTTCGAAGCTTGGGGCGCTCGCCCACAGCGGGGAGCATCTGCTCGGCAAACTCCGGGACGGCAAGGCCACGCTCGACGACCGCGTCGCCGGCACGCTGTATTCGATGGTCGATGCGGTGCGGACGATCCTGCAGTCGATCGAGACCACCGGTGGCGAAGGGGATCACGACTACCGCGAACTCTCGCGAACGCTCGCCTCGGCGGCCGAGCAGGCCGCGACCGCCCAGGCGAAGGCTGCCGGCACTCCTACGCCGGCCGTCAGCGGGAACGCCAGTGTCGCCGTCACCCCCGATCCACCAGTGGAAGTCCCGCCGGCTCCCGCGGAGTTGTCCTCGCCCGCACCGACGGTTGCCGTCCCGACCCCGGAGCCGCCGGCGCCCTCCGTGCTGCCGGCTCCCGTCGCGCCGCCAGCGCCCGTCGCCGCCGCCGAGACCACCGTCCGCGTCGATGTCGAGCTCCTGGCGTCGATCCTCGACCTCGTCGGCGAACTCGTTTTGGCCCGCAACCAGCTGCGGAGCATCGACAGCGACGAGCCCGCCGTGCAGGCCTGCGCGCAGCGGATCAATGCCGTCAC
>CAJBSQ010000265.1 GCA_903958265.1 uncultured Planctomycetaceae bacterium | reverse complement strand
GTGTACTGCTGCTCCTTCTCCAGGGTCTTCCAGTGGTACTGGAGCATGATCGCATCGACGAGGTGCCGCCCCGTGCTTCGCGTGGTGGCGTAGACAAGCCGCTCCGTCCGGCTGCCGTACCACCAGAAGCTGCCCGCGATCAGCACGAACAGGCAAATCCCGAACAGGAAGCGGCACTTCCGCTCCAGGCTGGTCTCGCCGAGGATGTCCGTGATCGACCGGTACGCCATCGTGTCAATCGTACCCTATCGGCCGCTCCGATCGGACTCCCCTGCCACGACGGCGAGCGGGCGGGCGGCAGCGGCCGCACCGTTGGTCGGGGGCAGGATCACAGCATATCGACGGGATCGACATCGATGATCCAGGCCACGTTGTCGGGCGTCTTGAGCCCCGCGGTGGCGCGGGCCACCAGCGCCCGCAGGCCGGCGCCATCGGGCCCATGCACCTGAAGATGCCAGCGGAAGCGATCGCGAAGCCGCGCGATCGGGGCCGGAGCCGGGCCGAGCACCCGGATGGCCGGGGTGCCCTCCGCCTCCCGCCGCAGCCGGTCGACGACATGCCCCGCCCAGTCGGTCGCGGCCCGCTCATCGACGCTCCGCACCACGATCCGCACGACGCTCCCGTACGGCGGATAGAGCAGAGCCTCGCGGACGGGCAGCTCGCTGCGGACGAACGCCTCGTAGTCATGGCTGGCGGCGGCCCGGATCGCCGGGTGATCTGGCGTGCTCGTCTGCACCACCACGCGGCCGCCGAGCGGCCCGCGGCCGCTGCGGCCTGCCACCTGCGTGACGAGCTGACAGGTTCGCTCCGAGGCGCGGAAGTCGGCGAGGTGCAGGGCCGCGTCGGCGTTGATCACGCCGACGAGCATCACGGCCGGAAAGTCGAGCCCCTTCGCGATCATCTGCGTGCCGACCAGGATGTCGATTTCGCGATTGCGGAACGCATCGAGGGTCCGCTCGTGGCTGCCCCGCTCCCGCATCGTGTCGGTGTCCATGCGGGCGATCGCCGCCTCGGGGAACGAGCGGCGGATCTGCTCCTCGAGCCGCTGGGTGCCGGTGCCGGAATGGACGAGCCCAGGCGCGCGGCAGTCGGGGCAGTCGGCCGGCAATCGCGACACGAGACCGCAGCCGTGGCAGATGCCGCGGCTGCCCGGTTGGTGGAGGGTGAGGGCGAGGTCGCACTGCGGGCACCGCGCGGTGTGGCCGCAGGCATGGCACTGCACGTGCGTCGCGAAGCCGCGACGGTTGAGGAGCAGCATCACCTGCCCGCCGCCGTCGAGAGCCCAGCGAATGCCGGCCGCCAGCCGCGGGCTGACGGCGCCGCGAGACCGGCTCCCCCGCTCTCGCAGGTCAACGGTGATCACGCCGGGCAGCTGCGAGCCCCCCACGCGGTCGGCCAGCCGGCACATGGTCCATTCACCTGACAGGCACCGGGCAAAGGTCTCGAGCGACGGCGTCGCCGAGCCGAGCACGAGCGGCACCCCCTCCGCCTTCGCGATCCATTCGGCCACGTCGCGGGCGTGATACCGCGGCGCGGTCGCCTGCTTGAACGAGCTCTCGTGCTCCTCGTCGATCACGATCAGCCCAAGCCGCGGTGCGGGGGCGAAGATCGCCGACCGCGCGCCCACCACCACGTTCACGCGCCCCGACGCGATCTCCCGCCACTGGGCGTGCCGCTCGGCGGGGGTCAGGTGGCTGTGCAGCACGGCGACCTTGCCAAACCGCGCGCGGAAACGGTCGCAGGTCTGCGGCGTGAGGCTGATCTCGGGCACCAGCACGATCGCCTGGCGGCCGTAGGAGACCGTCTCCTCCACGGCCTGCAGGTAGACCTCCGTCTTGCCGCTGCCGGTGACGCCGAAGAGCACGATCGTCTCGGCGCGTCGAGCCGCCATCGACGCCTTGATCGAGCCGAGCGCCTGCTCCTGCGCGGCGGACAGCTCCGCCGGCCGGTCGTGGCTGATGGCGGGCCGCTCGGCGGCGGCCGACCGCAGCGGCCGTTCTACCGAGCCAGCCTCCTGGAGGAACCCCATCTTGTGCAGCCTCTGCACCACGGCCCGGCTGGCGCCGGTCGCCTCGGCGAGCTGTTCGGCGGTCTGCGGCTCCGTGGCGGCGGCAAGCACGCGGGCCTGGGCCGGGGTGGGCCGCCGCGGGGCTGCCGCTCCGCTGGCGACGAGCAGGGGTGATGTCCGCACCCTGGTCCGCAGCCGTACGCCCGCCGGCAGCACCGCCTCGAGCACCTCGCCCCAGCGGGCCATCCACCGCTCGGCCATCCACCTGGTGAGCTCGAGCATCCGCGGTGAGAGTAGGGGCTGCTCGTCCTCCACACCGGCCACGCTTTTGAGCGGCGCCTGCGGCAGCTCGCCGTGCC
>CAJBSQ010000264.1 GCA_903958265.1 uncultured Planctomycetaceae bacterium | reverse complement strand
GTCACTTTATTGTAGGTCATTCGGCGAACGTGACGAAGGCCCCGGTCAGTAGGGCCGCGATGCCGGCTACTCTTCGTGGACGTCGCGGCTGTAGGGTTCCATCGCCTTGGTATTCCGCTCGATGGCCATGACCACCGTCTGACGACCCCCGCCTTGGGGAACGCTGGCGACGATCGGCAGCACCTGCCGCTTGTTTGGCATGTCCACGCGAACGCGGAATGTGCCGTCGGCCTGCACCTTGACCGGCTCACCCTGGAGCGTGACATAGGCGTCGGGCCGCGTGGCCCCGTAGACGATCAGTTCGGCGTCAACCTCGAGCTGGAATCCGCTCGGGGTCGTTTCGTCGCCCTCACCGGTCGCCGGTTGGAGGCGGGTGGGAGTTGGGGGGCCCATCGGCCGCCGCAGTCGCTCCTCGAACAGTTCCTGAAGTTCGGTGCTGTTGTTCTCGGGCGAAAACCCGCCGCTCATGGCGTAGATCCGGTCGCAGTCGTCGACGATCTCCCCCCAGTGGGAGTCGAGCGTGTCGCACTGCGACGCCGGGGGCGTGGTGACGGCGTTGCTGCGGACGAGCGAGTGGAACCGCCGCGTGGCCGTCAGGTAGCCGAGTTCGACCCGGCAGCGGAGAGATTCACGGATGTCGATGAACCAGTTCTTGACGCCCCCGTGCACCTCGATTTCGCGGACCACCTGCTCCGAGGGCGATGCCTGGAGTTTCGACTCCATCTTGAGCACCCGCAGCACCGGTCGTGCGCCATGCCACTCCTGACCGAGCGCCGACTGGGCCCGCTCGATGCTCCGCGGCGACACCTCCCAGAAGGCATGGAGCCAGTGCGGCCCCCGGACCATCAGCACCATGCGGTCGCGGACCGCCCGCTTTCCACGCCCCCCTTCGGGCTGGGTCGCGAGGTTCTTTGCCTTGGCGATCCGGTCGCGGGCCTCCGCAATCCGGCGGGCGACCTCCGCGGTGTGCGCGATGGCTGCCGGAGAGGGCACCTGCACGACCACCGCCTTCGTGCGGCCGATGGTCACCGTGGCGGGCCGCGCCGCCGAGCGGCGGGTGTCGGGCGGCAACGCACTCTTGGCTTTCCGCACGAGCGCCTTGATCAGTTGGTCCTTCCGCATCGCATGCCAGCCGGCAACGCCATGCTGCTTGGCGAGCCGGGCAAGATCACGAACCGGCTTCTCTTTCAGGCTCGCAGACGTCATGCGTTGCGGTCTCCGTGGAGGCGGTCGCGGGAGCCAAGGTCGGGGAATGCCGACGCGAAGCCCGAAGATCGCCACCCATCGAGGCTAACGACAAACCCCCGCCTGAGCAAACTTTTGGTCATCGGAGACCAGTCGTAACTCGTGGCCCACCAGCGGGTTATGCTGCTGATTTCGATGCGTTTCTGGGGGTGCTCGCGACCGCGAAACAACAGCTCATTTGAGGCCGGACGGAAGCCGGGGGGCTCGATCGTCTGCCGCAGGCCGGGAGAACCGCTCAGTCGCCGCGGAGTTTCAAGCCCCGTTCGGTCAGCTTTTCCCGAACCTCGTTGAGACTCGTCACGCCGAAGTTCTTGCACTCCAGCAGATCCTCGGCCGTCCGCCGCACGAGATCGCCAATCGTGCTGATGCCGAGCTTCGTGGTGCACTTCCGGGCCCGCACCGAGAGGTTGAGGTCGGTGATCGCCGCGGCAAAAATCTCCTGATCGTCCGCAGATGGCTCGAGCGGCTCCGGCTCCAAGGTCTCAACCACCGGAGACGGCTGGGCGATCTGGCCAAGCGACAGGCCCTTCGACAGCAACATCTCCTTGATTTCGACGAGGCTCGTCTCGCCGAAGTTTTTGCTGGCGAGAATCTCCTCTTCCGACGTACGGGCGAGGTCGCCAAGCGTCTGGACGCCCATCTTCTGCAGGCAGTTCCGACTCCGGACGGAAAGCTCGAAATCGCTCACCGGCAGGCTCAGCACCAGGTCGAGCCGGTCACGCTGCTTCAGTTCCTGCTCGTCCAACTGCGTGTCGCCCGACGCCGAGGAATCCTTGAGAAACAGCCGGGCCCGCGGATGGTCGGGATAGGCCTCCAGCACGCGGCGATAGCACTGCTGGGCCTTGGCGAAGTTGTCGTCGTCTTCGTAGAGGAGCCCAAGGTTGATCAGGGCCCCGACGCTCGCCGGATAGCGGGCCAGCGACCGCTCGTAGTATCCGCGGGCATCGTCTTCGTTGCCGACACGATCGGCGATCACGCCCATCAGAAACAACGCGGTCGGGTGGCCGGGATCGATCGCGATCGCCTTTTCGAGCGCCTGGGCGATCTCCGCCGGGGGGTTCCCGGCGTCAGCCAACACGCCGGCACGGGCCGCCCAGTAATCGGCAGTCGCCTCGCCCTGGCTGCCGAGGCCATCGAGTTTCTTGATCGCCTCCTCG
>CAJBSQ010000263.1 GCA_903958265.1 uncultured Planctomycetaceae bacterium | reverse complement strand
TCGTCGTCGTCGCCAGTAAGCCCGACATCACGAACGTGACAACTCCCGGGAAAGCGCGGCGATAGGGCATCGAGAAGACGAAAAGACAGATTTTGGTCGATCAGCGCCTTCACGCGACCGATCCGAGAAGACGCCGTTCACGCTCCGCCGCGAACACCAAGCAAGCACGAATGTCCTCGCTCGTTAGTTCGGGAAAGTCGGCCAGAATCTCAGCCTCGCTCATGCCGGAGGCGAGGTATTCAAGAACGTCGGAAACCGTGATTCGAAGCCCGCGAATACAGGGTTTCCCGCTGCGCTTGCCGGGGTCAACGGTAATGCGGTCAAACAGTTCAGATGCCATGGCCTCAGTTTACGACGGCCTTCCCGCTACGGCAAAACCTCTGAAGTGCTGCAGGCTTACGTCGGGCCTCAATCCCCGCCAAATCCCGGGCAGATTGAGTGAGGGCACTAATCGCCATCAGCAGGCGGTGCTCACTGAGCGGACGCCGTCGGGCGGTGGAAGCTTGTTTTCACGAACCAATCGACCAGTGGGCAACACAGGATTCGAACCTGTGACCTCTACGGTGTGAACGTAGCGCTCTAACCAACTGAGCTAGTTGCCCGACGCATCCAACATCGGCGAAACTTCCGCGGATTTTCCGCCGCCGTCCCCCTCACCATACCGTCCCTACGATCGATCGGAAAGGACGGCCTCGTGGGCCGGGAAAGACGGCCGCTTTGCCCCTGCCGGCCGCGAGCCGAGTCGTCAACAGGCGATCACTCGGCCGACGGCGGGTCGAACCGCGGGGCTTCCACAAGCCGCACCCCAGCCGGTTCGTCGTTGATCCGGCCACCGGATCGCGGCAAGCGGGCAGCCTGCGAATGATCCACGCTGGCAGCCGACTCGAGTTCGCGTGACAGCGTCTGCCACTGCCGTCGCAGATCGCCCACGGTCTTTCCAAACGTGCGGCCCACCTCGGGAAGACGCTTGCCGTAGAGCATCACCGCGATCGCACCGATGACGACGATCTCAAAGGGGCCGAGGCCAAACATGACGAGCGGCCTATCTGACGTCGGAGCGACCGGGGTCGCGAGGCGTGGAGCTGGTTTCTTCGATTCCCTGCACGCCCCGCTTGAATTCCACGATACCTTCGCCGAGCGAACGCATCACCTTGGGGAGCCGCGAACCAAAGAGCAGCAGGACGACACCCGCCACGATCAGCAGTTCCATCGGCCCAAGGCCGAACATTGCAAACAGGAGCACGGCAGCATCTCCGACAAGTGGGGCAAAGCGACGAAGCCGATCCGGAGACCGCTTACCTACCCGTTCAGTCTAATCCCGGCGCTCCACCGGTCAAACTTTGCGTGGTTCCACCGTGCTCCGAGCCCGACACGGAGGACATAACGCCACCGCAGCCCCGGCCGCCGGAGCGGATGAGCGGCGGCGGCTGGGCCGGTCGCTCACGGCACGGCTGCCATCCGGGCGGATCGCTCGTGGAGCGGCGCGTGGCGGTAGTAGACCTCCAGCGTCATCGCCGACAACGCCGTGGCGTAGACACGCCCGCCGTGGCCGCCCCAGACGGCATCGGGATCCCAACTCCCGTCGAGCGGGCCGCCGTCGCGTCGCTGCATCGGCAGCAGAGCCCGCTGCAACTCGGCGTTCCAGCGATTCCACTGCGGCCCGCCGGCGTGAAACGAGGCAAGCGTCGCGTAGTACCACGTGTAGGCGTTAGCCGAGGATGGGGCAGGGGGGGAGCCCGCGATCATGGCAACCGCCTCCATGGCCGAGGGATGGGCAGCGGGCATGCCGAGCACCAGCCGGCAGTAGAGAGCCTCGGCCGTCATTGCCACGCTGGGCCGCTCTCCCGGTCGGTAGGCGGCCAATCCTCCCGCCGGGCCGCTGGCGACGCTCTGTAGAAAAGTGCGGGCCCTGGCTTCCGCCGCGTCGAAGCCCCCCAGACCGGCACTCCGCGCCGTGGCGAGCACCATCACCTGCCAGCCGCACTGGCTGGTATCGCCCCGGTCGCCTGCCGCATACCGCCAGCCACCGGTGTGCGGGTGCTGCATGGCCAGCGTATGGGCCACGGCCCGCTCCAGCGGCGGCCGCAGCGACTCATCGCCGGTGATCGCGGCCGCCTCCGCCAGCGCGATCGTCGCCATGCCGTGGCAGTAGAGGGCGGCAAAAAACTCCGCATCGCCCGCCAGAGACCCGTCGGGCCGCTGGCGATCGATCAGGAAGCGGAGACCGCGGGCGACCGAGTCGGCATGAACACCATCAAGGTGCGTGCTCCCGGCACCGAGAAAGGCGAGCAGGGCCAGGCCCGTGACGCCATGATCGCTCCGTGTTCCAACGCCCTGACGATGGTGGCCCTGCATCGACCGCTCCATGCCCCCGCCGTGCTCCGCGGCGTTCCAGCGGCCGTCGGGCGACTGGGCCGCGACGAGCCAGCGAAGTGCTGCCTGCACGGCCCGCTCGGTGTCTTCGGAGCCGCCACGGGCCCGGGCCGCCGCGAAACGGCGGTCGCCCACCCGATCGGCGTAGGCGGCCGGTACCGACCGCCGCGGCACGGCGGCGGGCTCTGCATGCTCACGATCTGGATCCACGCCACCCGTGATCGCCTCAGCCGATTCGGTGGCGGCGGGAGGCGGCTCGAGGAGTGGCACGTGATCGTCGGGCGGCGCCGCGGCCGTGACCGACGACACGGAGAGCGGCACGAGCGGCGGTGGCGACTCGACAACCTCCGCATCCTCAGCAGCCGGTGGTGCTGCCGGCGCTGCATCGCCAGCGTCGCGGGGCACCTCCGTGGAATCGGCGACGAGCGGGCCGTCGAGCGGCTCCTCGGAAAGGGTCACCACCATCGTCATCCGGCCGTCATCCCGCTGCCCCCACGATGCCGGCGCCCAGCCACCCACGAACGCGCAGACAATCGCGAGCACTGCGTGCAGCGTCACCGACAAAGCGATGCACTTCTCGAGGGTCCGCGACTGCAGCCACCGCGTCCGCACGACGACGGGCACGCCGACCGCCGCCACGACAGCCACCACAGCCCAGGCGATTGCAGCGGTGCTCATCGCCAGCGGCTCACCTCGTCACCCCCCGCGATCGCGGCTGCACCGAAATCGCCACGTGGGTGACACCCGCGGCGCGGCAGGCCTCGTAGATCTCGGCCATGCGGCCGTGCGGCACCGCCCGCTCGCCACGGATCATCACGGAGAGATCGGGCTGCGTCGTGCGGGCGGCCGCAAGCCTGGCGGCCAGGGATTCCGGCTCGAGTGTTTCACCGGCAAACCGTACGGCTCCCGACGCCTCCACTTCGACGATCTCGGGACGGCCGCCCCCCACGGCCGCGGCTCCGCCCGCCTGCGGCAGGTCGAGGTCGAACGTCCGCTCATCGCCCGTGAACTTCGTGGCGCACATGAAGAAGATGGTGAGCACGAGGATCACGTCGATCATCGGCGCCAGGTTGGGCACCGGATCCTCCTCGTCATCCAGTCGTACCAGCGGCATCGGTCACCCCGCCGCCCGGCGTTTTGAATCGCCGATGGCCCGCACCTCCGCGAGAGACTCCTGCGAGATCGCGTCGATGACGTGCTGGCAGGCCGCATCGAGCCGCATCGCGAGCCGATCGACGCGGCCCGTGAAGAACGACTGCATGATCATCGCGGGGATCGCCACGAGGAGGCCCATTGCGGTGGTGATCAGCGCTTCGCCGAAGCCGCGGGCCAGCAGGTCGGGCCGCCCCATGGCCCCCGACGACGCGACGTCATTGAATGAGCGGATCAGGCCAAACACGGTGCCGAGCAGGCCGAGCATGGGCGCGATGGTGGCCACGCCATTGAAGACCCGGCGGTAGCGGCGGAGGTGGTTGAGTTCCCGCTCGCAGGCGTCGATCGCCGCCTGCTCGATCTCCACGGCCGGCCGGCCCCAGCGGCGCACCGCCGCGGCGAATACCCGGGCCGCCGGACTGCCGTTTTCCTCGCAGGCGTCGAGCGCGGCGCCGCGGCCGAGGCCGCCGGCCTGCACCTGCTCGACGAACCGGTTGACGAACGGTTTTGGTACCACCCGAGCCGGCCGCAGGCTGACCGCCCGCTCGATGCCAAACATGGCCAACAGAAATGAGCAGCCGAGCAGCGGCACCATCAGCACGCCGCCGTTGCGAATCGTGGCGAGCAGGTTGCCGGTGGGAATCGCTCCGTCGCCAACGGGCTCAGCCGAATCATCGGCGACGGTCGCCGCGGGCGTGGTGGCCACCCGCAGCGGCTCCCGCGCGGGATCCGAGGCTCCGGCCCACGCCCGCGGTGATTGGCCAAGCGCCACCGGCGTGACGGCGACGACGAGCACGATCCCGCCGATCGCGGCCCAAGCAGCGCGGGGAATGAGTGTCGGTCGCGGCATCATGCCGGTGGCGCCCGGGAAGTGAGGAGGCGCAGCCCCATTCCATTGGGGCCGATGAGGGTGTCATCGGCACGCTCGGCACGCGGCCACGCATGCTTTGGCCGCGTCGCGACCCACCGTCACGACCGGCACGGCCCGCACGCATGGCCGGCACGAGCCGCGGGTTGGGCGGCATCCCGGCTCGCTGGCGGAACCCAGCGTTTTAGAAGTTCGCGTCGCAGCCGGTGTCGACGTCGCCGACCATGTGCAGGTGGTCGTGGTCGATGTAGAGCACTTCCTGAACGTCTTCATCGACGAGCGTGTGGGGGACGGGCCAGCCCACCCGCTTGACTTCCTGGAAGTAGACCGTGCACTTGTAGTGGGCGTGGTGCAGCTGCACGGGGCCGACGAGCGGCATGTGCCGCGGCGGATCGACGTAGTCGCTGATCTTGCACTTCGAGATCCGCACGTGGTTCCGCTGGATCTCGAACAGGAACGGCCAGTTGCCCTGCACCGGCCGGGCCTTCTCCAGCGCCCGCATCACTTCGTCGTCGCTCGGCTCGTCGAGCGCCTCGCACGGCCCGCCGGGCTGCAGCGGACCGAGCACCGGAGCTCGCTCATACCGCTCGTAGTTCCAGAACTGGTCTTCCTTCTGCTTTTGAACGCCGACCGGCACGGGGATCGGGATGGCGAGCGGGCCGATGTTGGGGCCCTGGGAAGTGAGCCAGAAGCAGCCGCTCTGCGTCGAACCCCCGATGGCCAGGATCAGGGCCGTCGTCAGAAATCGAGTTCGCGATGTCATGGGGAGTTCGCTCCTGCGGCGCTGCGGTCGAGAACACAGGTTCTGCGGGATGTATCGACCAGGCAGGCGGGGAACTTGCGGATTTTTCCGGTTGCAACGGCTGGGCGACGGACAGTGGCAGGCTTGGCCTGCGACCCTCGGTCGCCTGGCTCCCCAAAACACGAACCCGCTCCCCTGGCATGTGCCGGGGGAGCGGGTTGAGTTGGTCGCGATCGCTCGAGGCCCCAGGCCCCGCCGCCGACTAGCGGTGGTGGCTGTGGAGGTGCCGCTCGTCAAAGTCGAGCCACCACCAGCCGTCGTCCCATTCCAGCGAGACCCGCCGCCAGCCGAGCGGCACCTGCGGGTAGGGATAGAACGGACCGATGTACGGCCAGGCCGTCGGCGAATACTGCGACGGATACTGCACGGCGGCGTAGTTGGGCGACGCGGCGTAGCTCGGCCAGGCGTAGTTGGGCATGTTGGGACCGTCACCACGCATCGGCACCGGCGGCATGCCGACCCCCGTGCCGCCCATCGCCATCGGACCGCCGCCCATTCCACCGGGGCCGCCGGGGCCGCCTTGCCCCATGCCGCCTTGCCCGCCCATGCCACCGGGGCCACTCATGCCACCGGGCCCACCGGCACCGCCTTCGCTGTATCGCATCGTGCCCGGCACCATCTGGCCGTCCTGCACGGGGCAGTCATAGCCGCCGGGGCCGGGGAGCGTCATCGGCTCCTGCATGTTGGTCCGCATCGCCCCGCGATGCCGGGGATCCTGCTGCTGGCCGGGGTTCATCGGCCGGCCCGTGGGCGTGCCGTAGGGCATCGGTCGCGGCCCGCGGGCCTGACTAGCCGGTGCCGTGCCGCGGACGAGTTGAACCTGGCCTCCCGCCGCCTCAGACGCGTCGCCGCCGGCGAACAGGAGCCCACCGGTCATCACCGCGAGCGGATTCTTCTTCGGGGGTAGGGCGGCGGGCTGCGACACACCAGCCGCATTCCAGGCCGACGAGGGCATCGCCAGGCTGCCACCCGCTGCCTGCGGCGCGTCACCCTCGATCACGAGCCGGTTGACGACCCGCTCGACGCCGGGCGTTGCCTCGGCGATACCCACGGCCGCCGAAAGCTGCTTCTCGTCTGAGACGCGGCCTTCGAGCCAGACGGTGCCGGACTTACTTTTCACGTTGACTCGATAACCGCTCAGCGCTCCGGAGTCCCGCAGTTGACCGGCGACGGATGCCGCCAGGTCATCGGCACGCCCCACCGCCGTCAGGCACGCCGACGTGAGAGCAGCGAGCAGAAACGTGGTCTTGGAAATGGACATGGATCACTCCCTTGGCTTCGAATCCGGCGGAGGACACGGGTCGCATCGCCGCAGGCGGCGACCGGTCGAGCACTCCGGCCGTCTTGTCTTCGGCTGTCGGTCGCACCGAAGGGGAGTTTTTTTCCGGTTCCAGCGGAAAGCGGGCTGATGCCGGCAACGCGGGTGGGATGGGCGAGGTGCGGCCCTCCCGACCGCGGTCACGCCGGGCGCTCCGTGGCCGGCTCCTCCGCGTCCCCGGAGACACAGGTGGCCACCACCAGGTCGCCGGTCACATTCAGCACCGTGCGGCACATGTCGAGGATCCGGTCGACGCCCATGATGATCCCGATGCCCTCCCCGGGAACGCCGACCGACCGCATCAGCACCACGATCAGCGGCAGCGATCCCCCCGGAACTCCCGCCGTGCCGATCCCCGCCAGGATCGACATGAGCACCACCATCACCTGCTGCCCCAGCGACAACTCCACGCCAAACACCTGAGCCAGAAACAGCACCACCACGCCTTCGTACAGGGCCGTTCCGTTCTGGTTTCCTGTCGCTCCCACCGTCAGCACGAAGCGGGCCGTCTCACGCGGCAGCTGCAGATTCTGCTCCGCCACCCGCAGGGCCGTTGGCAGCGTCGCGTTTGAGGAAGAGGTGCCAAACGCCACCTGCATGGCCTCCGAGATCTTTGAGAAAAACGCCAGGGGCGTCACCCGGCTGAACAGCGTCAGCACCAGGGGATAGACCACCACCAGTTGCAGCAAGAGCCCTAGCAAAACGGTCACCGCAAACCAGGCGAGCGTGACCAGCACCTCGTATCCCAGCGTCGCCACGATGGAGAAGATCAGGCAGCCCGCTCCCAGCGGAGCCAACGTCATCGCCCAGCCAATGATCGTCATGGCCACCGAGTTCAACCCTTCCAGCAACGAAATCACCCCTCGGCACTCGGCAGGCTTCGCGGCCAGCGCAGCCCCTAGAAACAACGAGGCGAACATCACAGCGAGCATCCCGTTTCCCTTGGAACTGCCGTCGATCGCGCCGGCCATCTCCTGGAGAGGATTCTCGGGGATCATGTCGATCACGATGTCACGAACCGACTTCGCCTTGCTCGCCTTCTGGCCAACATCGGCCGAGCCTGCGGCGTTGCGCTCGACCAGCGCCTGCCTCGCTTCCGCAGAGAGCGCATCACCGGGGCGGATCAGATTGACCAGCGTGAGCCCCAGCAGCACGGCACTTGCCGACAGGATGCCCGAGAAGAGCAGTGTCCGCAGGCCGATTCGCCCGAGCTTCCGCACATCGCCGATCTCCACCACCGCCAGGGCGAGCGCCGAGACCACCAGCGGCAGCACCACCATGAACATCAGTCGGAGAAACAGCCGGCCGATCACCGTGGTCACGTTCTGGCAGAACCAGTCGAGGCCATCATGCACGCGATCGCCATTCAGATCCCACGCGGCCACTCCGTCGACCGGCGCCCCGGGTCGCAGCAGCACGTTCGCCACCATCCCCAGCACCGCTCCCAGCAGCAACCCGATGAGGATTCGACGGGCCGACGGATCTCCGCCAGGCGTAGCGGTCGCGTCGCGTGAGGCCGTGGATGACCCGGCAGGAGGAGCCGTCGATGAAGGCATGCCGACCTCGCGGTGAATGAAAAGGACCACACGATCAAGCTGGCCGATGAGCGAGCCCGATCACAGCTCGGGCATCATCGCTGTCGATACCAATGGCACTCCACGGGGTGCCGCCGTCTTCACATCCTGCAGATCAGCAGTTCCCGCTCGTAGACCAGTTCCTTGGGCAGGTGCGAGTGTAGGTCGATGAAGAGCTCTTCGTGGCCCAGCACCTCGGCCCGCCAGGCGGCGCGATCGAAAGACTGGAGCTCGTCAAATTTCTCCTGCGAGAAGTCGAGGCCGGTCCAATCGATGTCTTTGTAGCGGGGCAACCAGCCGATGGGTGATTCCTTGGCGCGACCACCCGCACGAACGCGGTCGCAGATCCATTTGAGAACCCGCATGTTCTCGGAAAAACCGGGCCAGATAAAGTTGCCGTCCTTGTCCTTGCGAAACCAGTTCACGTGAAAAATACGGGGCGTCTCGCTCAGGTTTCGCTGCATGTTTATCCAGTGGCGGAAATAATCTCCCATGTTGTAGCCGCAGAACGGCAGCATCGCCATCGGGTCGCGGCGGACTTTGCCCAGCGTGCCCCCGGCGGCGGCGGTCATCTCGGAGCCCATCGTGGCGCCGACATAGACGCCGCTCGACCAGTTGAACGCCTGATACACCAGCGGCATGGTCGTCGCACGGCGACCGCCGAAGATGAAGGCGCTGATCGGCACGCCTTCGGGCTTCTCCCAATCGGGATCGATCGTCGGACATTGTTTCGCAGGGGCAGTGAAGCGGGAGTTTGGATGGGCGGCCTTGACGCCCTTTTCCTTGGCGAGGGCGGGAGTCCAGTCGTTGCCCTGCCAGTCGATGGCGTGCGCGGGGGGCAGATCCGTCATCCCCTCCCACCAGACGCCGCCGTCGTCGGTAAGGGCGACGTTGGTGAAGATGGTGTTTTTGGCCAACGCCTGCATGGCGTTGGGATTGGTCGTGTCGCTCGTGCCGGGAGCGACGCCGAAGAACCCGGTCTCCGGGTTGATGGCGCGGAGACGCCCCTCGGCATCGGGCTTGATCCACGCGATGTCGTCACCGACGGTCCATATCTTCCAGCCCTGCTCCCGGAAATGCGGCGGCGGAATCAGCATCGCGAAGTTGGTCTTGCCGCAGGCGCTCGGGAAGGCGGCGGCAACGTAGGTTTTCTTGCCCTCCGGGTTTTCGACGCCGAGGATGAGCATGTGCTCGGCCATCCAGCCCTCGTCGCGGGCCATCGCGGAAGCAATCCGCAACGCAAAGCACTTTTTACCGAGGAGCGCGTTGCCTCCGTAGCCGGAGCCGTAACTCCAAATCTCCCGCGTTTCGGGGAAGTGCACGATGTATTTTTCGCTGTTTGACGGCCACGGCACGTCAGCCTGACCCTTGGCGAGCGGGGCGCCGACGGAGTGGACGCAGGGAACGACCCGCTTGAAATCCCGGTCGATGAGTTCGAAGACCTTCTTGCCGATCCGCGTCATGATCCGCATGTTGACGACGGCGTAGGGCGAGTCGGTGAGCTGCACGCCGATCTGCGACATCGGGGAACCCAGCGGGCCCATGCTGAAAGGCAGCACATACATGGTGCGGCCGCGCATGCACCCGTGAAACAGCCCCTTGAGCGTCTTCCGCATCTCGAAGGGATTGACCCAGTTGTTGGTCGGGCCGGCGGCTTCTTTGGAGAGGGCGCAGATGAAGGTGCGATCTTCGACCCGGGCGACGTCACTCGCATCCGAGCGGGCCAGGAAACAACCGGGCCACGTTTTCTGGTTGAGCTTGATGAAGGAGCCGCTGGCCACCATCTGGGCGCAGAGTATGTCGTACTCCTCCTCTGAGCCGTCGATCCAGTGGATCGCATCCGGCTTGCAGAGGTCCGCCATTTTCTCGACCCACCGCAGCAGATGC
>CAJBSQ010000262.1 GCA_903958265.1 uncultured Planctomycetaceae bacterium | reverse complement strand
GTCGGTCGGCCAGCGCCAGTCGGTCGGCCAGCGCCAGTCGGTCGGCCAGCGCCAGTCGGTCGGCCAGCGCCAGTCGGTCGGCCAGCACCGGTCGGTCGGCCAGCACCGGTCGGTCGGCCAGCACCAGTCGGTCGGCCAGCGCCAGTCGGTCGGCCAGCACCAGTCGGTCGGCCGACGGGCCCCGGACGACGCGGTGGTCCACCCGGCCGGTGGCCGCGAATCGGACCGCGAGGCCGCGGTGGCGGTTCACGCTCAGCTTCGGGGCCGACGGCCGCGATCGCGTCGCGGCGGAGCGATTCGATCTCGCTCCAGGCGAGTTGCCGACACTGCCCCGGCAGGAGGTTGCCCAGCGAAAGGGTGCCAACGGCGACCCGCTTCAGCTGGTGAACCTTGTGGCCGAGCGTGGCCAGCATCCGGCGGATTTCGCGATTCTTGCCCTCGTCGAGCACCATCTCCAGCACGGCGCTCTGCTTGTGCTGCGAACGGATCGAGACCCGCTTCGCATGCACCTCCGCCTCGGCGAGCCGGATGCCCCGCCGCAGCTTGTCGATCAGTTCTTCAGACGGCACGCCCGCGACCTGCACGAGGTACTTCTTCTCGACACCATACCGGGGGTGAGCGAGGAGATTCGCGAGCCCGCCGTCGTTGGTGAGCAGGATCAGCCCCTCGCTCATCCGATCGAGCCGACCGATCGCGAACAGCCGTTGCTCTCCCGGCACTAGATCGACAACCCGGGGCCTGCCCGCCGGATCGACATTGGTGGTGACGACACCCACGGGCTTGTTGAGCATGTAGACAACCCGCTTCGGGTTTGGCAGCCGCTCGCCATCGACGCGGATCTCCTGGGCCTGCGGATCAACCCGTGAGCCGAGCGTGGTGACGATCTGGCGATCCACTTCCACACGTCCCGATGTGATCAACGCCTCGCAGGACCGCCGGCTGCCGAGCCCGGCCGAAGCGAGCACCTTCTGCAGCCGCTCCAGGCCGTCATCGGCGACGACGAACTTCGCGGGAACATCGTCTCGCTGCCGGCGGAATGGCCCGCGGCCCCCCGCACTTCGCGGAGGCGGAGACTGAGGGCCCCGCGTCGCAGGCCGCGGGGTGCGGCCGTGGGGCGGCCTGGAATCGGGGGCTGGCATGTGACCAAACTTTCAGAAGGAGGCGAGGCGGGCAGGCGGGCCGAGACAGGCACCGTGCCGCGAGCCCGAAACCCGATCATACACAGCCTCGTGCAGGCAGGCAGATCACCGCGCCGGCTGCGACCACCAGCGGGACCGTTTCACCTCAGGAACGGGTTCGGCGTAATCGCGAGGCCGCGTGCCGTCGAGGGTGCTGTACTGGCGAAATAGCGACGGACCGATGTCATTCTGCATAAATGGATCGAATCGCACCGCCCGCCGCTGCTGGTTCCGTGTGGGCCCCGGGTCGAGCCACTGCGGCTTGCCGAGCGACGCACAGCCCGTCGACGTCGCGGCGAAGGCCAGAGCCACGGCCACGGCCGACACGATGCCTACGCGATGCTGATGCTGCCGCATGCGGCGGGTCTCCGGAGCGGAGGAGGTGGGGGGAGGAGGGTAGCCGCCGCTCCGCACCCACCCAACCCCGGTTTGGTCCGGGAATCGCTGCTCCTCCCCCGTCACGGCAGGAATACGTGCAGCAGTTTCGCCGGATGTCCATCGCGGTCTGTCGTAGCGACCGACTGCCGACCGATCGATGCCGGCAAGAGCACGCAGTCGCCGGCGTGGAGCGGCGGCAGGCTCCACCGGTCGTCGAGAGTCAGCCCGCCGGACAACACCGCGAGGAAATGGCAGCCGTCGTCGCCGCCAACCTGCCAGCCACGGCCAGGAGCCACCTCGTCAAACACGAAGTACTCGCAGCTCACGAGACGCCGGACGGCAGGGTCTTCCGTCGGCACGGGGACCACCGGCGCGACCGGCCCCAGGCGGGTGGTCGCCTCGAGCCCCTGCTCCACATGCAGCGGTCGCGCCTTGCCGTCGGGGCCGACTCGATTCCAATCGTGGAGCCGGAAGGTCACGTCGCTCGACTGCTGGATCTCGGCCACCATCAGCCCGGCGCCGATGGCGTGCACGGTGCCGGCAGGGATGAAGATGCAATCGCCGGGATGCACGGTAAACGAGTGGATCGCCCGATCGCAGGTGCCTGCCCGCAGGCTTGCGGCGAACTCGTCACGCGAGACGCCGGCCCGCAGGCCGGCGTAGATCCTGCTGCCAGGCTCGGCTGCAACGACATACCAGGCCTCGGTCTTGCCCCGATCGGGCGTACCGAGCTGCGCAGCGCGGGCGTCATCCGGATGCACCTGCACCGAGAGATCCTGGCAGGCGTCGAGGAACTTGAAGAGGAGCGGAAACGTCTTCAGCGGGGCGTGCCGACCGAGTAGTTCCTGTCCTCGGCTCGTCACCAGATCCCCGAGCGTCGTGCCCGCGAGCGGCCCGGCTGCCACCACGCTCTGGTCGCCACCGCGATCGACGAGTTGCCACGACTCTGCGAAGTCGTCACCCGGCGGAAGCTGGCGGCCCAGGGCCGACTCGAAGCGGCGGCCACCCCAGATGTAGCGACGGTACATCGGCTCCAGAATCAGCGGTGTCAGCACGGCAGCCTCGAAGGACTCGGCGATGGGGGGGTGCAGGCAGCCGCCGGAACGAGGCTCCCCATCACGCCTGGGAGGTGCCCTCGAGAATGCGGCCGATCCCGAAGCAGCATATCGAAAAGACGAGCATTCCCAGCATCGGTCCGGACGTGATTCGCCCGCTCAACTCCATGATCACCGCCAACGCGGGGATCGAGAGTCCCAGGAACTGACCGAGCCGACCGACTGCCTTCATGGAATCGCCCTATCTCCCCCCACCACGGCGGCCGACCGTGAATCGAAATGGGGAAGCTGAGCCTCGCAGACGACCGACTGGAGCCTCGAGAGATTCGGCTCCGAAAGCCCGCAGACACGGATCAGGCCACCGTCGTCGCGGACTCGCGTCCCGACATCGGCAATCGCCCCGATCAGCGAGTCGTCAATCGAACACACGCGGTCGAGCTCCAGGACCACGCGGTGGGCACGGTGCTCTCGGATCATACCCCAAAGCCGCTCGGCGAGCGGGCTGCGGTCGCCGGCACCAGCCCGCGTCTCGGGGACTTCGATTCGCAGAAAAAGCCACTCCGGCCCGCGCTCCACGGCGACCCCCCATCCGTTCCCGGGCGAATGGCCGGCGTCAGGAAACGAGGATCGCTGCTCTCGAACTGGCTGAGCCCCCACCGAGTGATCATGCGTTGATGGCATGGAAGAAACCCTCCTTGAGCGTGCGTGACCGTGAACATCCGTTTCACCACCGCCGGAGGCCGACTCGAATCGACCTACCCCCCGGACGGCGTCATCATGGTAGGACCGGCGTCCAGTCGGCAAGCCCGGAAGTCGCCGCTTGGGGCCCGACCGCCGATTCAGGCCGCAAGGACACTTGGTCGGGCTTGCCGTCCGTGCCATGACAGCAATACTGCCACGGTTCCTTCCCCCCACCGTCAGGAGACTCGATCATGGGCCGTCACGGCGCCGTCACGTTCAAGGGCAACCCGCTCACCCTCGTCGGCGAGGAGGTCAAGGTCGGTGTGACCGCTCCGGAGTTTGACCTTGCCTGCTTCGGTGCGAATGGCATGCAGCACATCACCAAGGCCGACATCGTCGGCAAGCCGACCATCATCAGCGTGGTCCCTTCACTCGATACGCCCGTCTGCCAGGTCCAGACGAAGACCTTCAACACGCGGCTGGCTGAGATGGGAGACCGGATCAACGCCCTGACCGTGAGCCTCGACCTGCCGTTTGCGATGAATCGTTTCTGCGGCGCCGAAGACATCAAGGCGATGCAAAGCGGCAGCGACTACATGGACCGGTCGTTCGGCACCAGGTGGGGCGTGCTCATCGACGAGCTCAAGATTCTCGCCCGGGCCGTGTTCGTGCTCGACGCGAAGGGCGTGGTGCAGTACGCCCAGGTCGTCACCGAAGTGGCGAGCGAGCCCGACTACGATGCCGCGATCGCGGCGCTCCAGAAGCTCACCTGAGCGATCAGCGGCGGCGGCATGACAGGATCGCATGACGCCCCTGCAACAACTCGTCGCAGTCGCCCAGTCGCAAGACATGGTCTGGCGTGAGGACCAGGCTGCCCTCACGGCTTCGCCACTGATGCCGGCGATGCCGGAGGTCGTCGACCTCCTGGGCCGGCTCCGACGGGAATGCGACAGCTTCATCGCAGGGCAGACGCCGCCGGCCACGGGCTATCCGATCGGCTTCTGCGCCGTCATCCGCGACCGTGTTTTTGACGGGCTCATTTCCGCGCCGCTGATCCGCGGGCTGACGGCCCGCGGCCTCGCGCTCCAGAAAGTGTTCGTGATCCTCAAGGATCGTTACTTTCAGAATGCGATCCAGTTCGGCAATCTCTACATCGACGTCGCCAACGACTCGGTCGATCCGTCGAAGCCGTGGCTGGAGTGGATGGACGTCCGGGAGGTGCCGTTCGCCAACGTGGGCGATCTATCGACCATCGCCCGCGTCGCCGGCGACTACCACCGCTGCCGGGTCCATCCCAACACGTTCTTCCCGCTCCTGGCCCCCGTGGTGCCGCTCCTCGCCGTGCACGATGACGGCCGGCTGGGGCTTCTCCACTTCCAGGACGGCGGGTTCCTCAAGGATCTGGCATCGGGATTCCCACACCTCCGCCACTGGCTCGCCGGGCCTGCCCGCGACCTACCCCCGCTTCCCGAGGCCCATGCCGAGGCGCTGCGGGAAGCCTGCGGTCGCGAGCACCGCGATGCGTTCGCCTTCGAGTACCGGCCGTGCTCGTTCGTCGATATCGCTGAGCACGCAGATGCCTTCTCCGCGGTGTTTGCCGACCCGTCGCGGCACTGGTCGATCATGGCGGTGTGCAACCGCGTGCCCGCGGCGCTCCGCGATCTGCGGGCGAGGAATATCCGCGGCGGCTGATCTTTCAGCCACCGAGCAGTTGCTGGATCGACTTCCGTGCCACCTCGAGCGCCGCCGGAAGCTGGTCGACGAGTTTGCCGCCGGCCTGAGCGAGGTCGGGTCGCCCACCCCCCTTTCCTCCGACCACGGCCGCCGCATCCTTGATCCAGTTGCCTGCAGAGAGCCCCCGCTCCTCCAGTTCGCGAGAGATGCCGGCCACGAGCGTCACCTTGTCTCCCTCAACGCTGCCGAGCAGCACCGCGATCGGACTCGCCTTGCGGCGGAGCAGGTCGATGCTCTGCCGCATCGCCCCGGCGTCGCACCCCTTCGCCTCGGCGACCACGACGCGGGTACCGCCCACGTCGATGGCTGCGGCGAGCAGCTCGTCAGGCGATGCTCCCCCCGCCGCGACCGCCGGCTTCGCCTTCTTGAGTTCGCGAAGCTCCTTGACGACCGCCGCCAGCCGGTGGGGTAGTTCTCCGACCGGTACCTTCAGCGCTGAGGCCGCCTCGGCGAGCGTCTGCTCGGCCTGACGGAAGCGGTCGAGCGCCCTCGCGCCGGTCACCGCCGTGATCCGCCGCGTGCCGGCCGACACGCTCTCCTCCCCGACGATCCGCACGAGGCCGATCTGGCCGGTGCTCGAAACATGCGTGCCGCCGCAGAGTTCGCGGCTCACCCCGTCCATCGTCACCATCCGCACCACGTCGGGATACTTCTCGCCGAACAGCATCATCGCCCCGGCGTGCCGCGCCTCGGCCAGCGGCAGGAGCTGCGCCGCGACGGGCACCGCCGCGAACACGTTGCCGTTGACCATCCCCTCGATCGCCCGCAGCGTCTCGTGATCGATGGAGCTCGTATGCGAGAAATCAAACCGCAGCAGGTCGGCGTCGACCTTCGATCCCTGCTGCACGGCGTGCGAGCCGAGGTGGTGCTGGAGCGCGGCGTGCAGGAGGTGCGTGGCCGAGTGGGCCCGCCGCACCGCACCCCGCCGGTCGGCGTCGACCGTCGCGGTCACCGTCGCGCCCAGGTGGAGCGATCCCTGGCGGAGGTGGCCGACGTGGAGCATGAAGCCCCCCTCCCGCTGCGTGTCGGCAACCTCGAAGTCGCCGCCGGGCCATGCGAGCGTGCCGGCGTCGCCCACCTGCCCGCCCGACTCGCCGTAGAAGGGGGTGCGATCGAGCACCACGGTCACGGGTGATGCATGCCCGACCTCGTCGAGCCGGTCGCAGAGGGAATCCTGAGCGATGATGCCGATCACCTTGCCCAACGACTCGGTGGCGTCGTAGCCGAGAAACTCCGAGCCGTGCATCGTCTTCTTGAGGGCATCGAGTGGGCCGGAGCTGAACACCTCCACGCGGGAGCCCGCCCCCGACTTGAGGCCGTGCTCCTCCATCGCCGCACGGAAGCCGTCCCAGTCGAAGCCGCAGTTTCGCTCCGCGGCCAGCGTCTCGAGCAGTTCCGGCGGAAAGCCATAGGTGGTGTAGAGCTCCGCGGCGTCGCCACCGGCCACCACCGCCGTCCCCGACGTGCCGATCGCCTTGAAGAGCCGCTCGATCCGCTCGAGGCCGCCGTCGATCGTGGCGAGAAACGACTCCTCCTCCCGCTTGATGACGGCGGCCACGCGAGCGGTCGTGTCGGCGAGTTCGGGATATGGCTTCCGCATCATCTC
>CAJBSQ010000261.1 GCA_903958265.1 uncultured Planctomycetaceae bacterium | reverse complement strand
GCGAGGATACGCCCAAGGCTCCGCGAGCGTTCGCCGACCCCCTTCGCCTCCCCGCCCTCGCTCATGGAGACGACGGTAGGCATAACGTGAAGGCGCTCGAAGAGCCCCACCTTGTCAGGGCCCACCTCGAAAACCAGCGCGACTGAACGCCCCGGTCAGCCGGTTCCGCCCTCGGCGGGGGCGACGGCCACTGGCTCGGCCGTCGCGATTCCCTTGAACACGAGCTGCTTCTTGCCGGCGACCTCGATGCAATCGACCTGGATCGTGTCTTTGCCCTCGAACTCGCCCTTGAGGAGCTCCTCGCTGACCGGATCCTCGATGAAGTTCTCGAGGGCCCGCCGCAGCGGTCGAGCACCGAAGTCGGTGTCGGAGCCTTTCTTGATGAGAAACTTCTTGGACTCGTCGGTGAGTTCGAGCTTGAGCCCGCGCTCGGTGAGCCGCTCGCGGACCTTGGCCAGCTCGATGTCGATCACCTGCTTGAGGTCGTCGATCGTGAGGTGATGGAACACGATCACGTCGTCGAGGCGGTTGAGGAACTCCGGTCGGAAGACCTTCTCGATCCGCTCGTTGACTCGGCCCTTCATGCCCTCGTAGCTGGCATCGTCGTCGGGCTTCTGGAAGCCGAAGGCGGCCTCATTCTTGATCGCCTCGGCCCCCGCGTTGGTGGTCATGATGATGATGGTATTGCGGAAGTCGACGTTGCGGCCGAACGAGTCGGTGAGCCGACCTTCCTCCATCACCTGCAGGAGCATGTTGAACACGTCGGGGTGAGCCTTCTCGATCTCGTCGAGCAGGACCACGGCGTAGGGCCGCCGGCGGATCTTCTCGGTGAGTTGCCCACCCTCCTCGAAGCCCACGTAGCCCGGCGGCGCACCGATCAGGCGGCTGACGTTGTGCTTCTCCATGTACTCGCTCATGTCGACTTGAATGATCGCGTCGGCATCGCCGAACATGAACTGCGCGAGCGCCTTGGCGAGCAGCGTCTTGCCCACGCCCGTGGGCCCGGCAAACACGAACGAGCCAATGGGACGCTTCGGATCCTTGAGCCCGGAACGACTGCGGCGGACCGCCTTCGACACGCTCTTGATCGCGGGCTCCTGGCCGATGACCCTCTTGTGGAGTTCGCCCTCCATGCCCATCAGCCGGGCCTGATCCTCGGTCGACATGCGGGTCAGGGGAATGCCCGTCATTTTGGAGACGACCTCGGCCACGACCTCCTCGTCGACGACGCCGTCGGCCTCGCGGCTCTTGTCCCGCCAGTCGCGGGTCATCGACTGCTTCTTCTTCTTGAGCTTGTCGGCCTGATCCCGGAGGGCCGCCGCCTTTTCAAAGTCTTGATTGGCGACCGCCTCCTCCTTCTCCTTGTTGAGACGCTCAACCTCCTCGTCGATCTCCTTGAGATCTGGCGGCTTTGTCATCGCCTTGAGCCGCACGCGGGCGCCCGCTTCGTCGATCACGTCGATCGCCTTGTCGGGCAGGCAGCGGCCGGTGATGTAACGGCTCGAAAGCTCGACGGCCGCCGCGAGCGCGGCGTCGGAGATGCTCACGCGGTGGTGGCTCTCGTAGCGGTCGCGAAGGCCCTTGAGGATCTCGACCGCCTCGTCCTTCGTGGCCGGCTCCACCATGATGATCTGGAACCGGCGATCGAGGGCCGAATCCTTCTCGATGTACTTCCGGTATTCGTCGAGCGTGGTGGCACCGATGCACTGAATCTCACCGCGAGCGAGGGCCGGCTTGAGCACGTTGGAGGCATCGATCGCCCCTTCGGCACCGCCGGCGCCGACGAGCGTGTGGAGTTCGTCGATGAACAAAATCGTGTTTTTGGCGCGACGGACCTCGTTCATCACCGCCTTGATCCGCTCCTCGAACTGGCCGCGGTACTTGGTGCCTGCGACCATCATGGCCAGGTCGAGGACGACGATCCGGCGGTCGGCGAGCAGCTCGGGCACGTTGCCGTCGATGACCCGCTGCGCGAAGCCTTCCACGATCGCCGTCTTGCCCACACCCGCCTCACCGAGCAAGACAGGATTGTTTTTCGTGCGACGGCAGAGGATCTGGATCGCCCGCTCGATTTCCTTCTCGCGACCGATCACCGGATCGAGCTTGCCCTGGCGGGCGAGCTCCGTGAGGTCGCGGCCGAAGCTGTCGAGGGCCGGCGTCTTGCTCTTGCCCCCCTTGGGGCTGGCTTCACCGCCACCGCCGGCGCCCGCCGGTTGCCGGCCGCCCATGCCGGCCCGCTCGCCCCCTTCGTTTTCCATGCCGTGGCCGAGGAGATTGAGAACCTCCTCGCGGACGTCTTCGAGCTTGAGGCCGAGGTTCATCAGCACCTGCGCCGCCACCCCCTCCTGCTCGCGGAGCAGGCCGAGGAGGATGTGCTCGGTGCCGACGTAGTTGTGGTTGAGGTTCCGGGCTTCCTCCATCGAGTACTCGATGACCTTCTTGGCCCGCGGGGTCTGCGGGAGCTTCCCCATGGTGACCATGTCGGGGCCGCTCTGCACGAGCTTCTCGACCTCCATGCGGATCTTCCGCAGGTCGATGTCGAGGTTCTTAAGGACATTGGCGGCGACGCCGCTGCCCTCCTTGATGAGCCCGAGGAGCACGTGCTCGGTGCCGATGTATTCGTGGTTGAACCGCTGGGCCTCCTGATTGGCCAGCTGCATCACCTTGCGGGCGCGATCCGTGAAACGCTCGTACATGGGCAGGTCCTGTGGTGCGATGTCCCGACGCGAAGGGCCGAATGGGCAGGCGTGCCATTCCGGCAGCCGCCGCTCCAAAGGCAAGGGAGCAGCAAACCTTACGCCAAACCCAACAGACCATTCTAGGAGTCACGGTCCGGAAAGTCTGTCAGGTCTCGCTTCGCCCCGGAAAAGCGGGGCTTTTTCGGCCGCTCAGGCGGCGGCGGTGCGCGACCGGGCCCCGGCGGACTCGTCGTGGATCGGCAGCACGACGGCCGAGTCGTCGGTATCTCGATCGTCGGCGGCGAGTCGGGAGAGCTCGGTGGCAATCGCCGTCTGCCAGGGGCCGCCGCTGTCGCTACGGGCGAGCTTTTCGAGCGCCCGGCGGCACTCGGCCGCGCGGCCGGTCCGCCGGAACAGGGTGGCAAGGAGCAGCTGGGCCTCCCCGTCGGTGGGCGATCGATCGAGCAGCTCCCGGAGCCGCGATTCGGCCTGCAGCCAGTCCCGCGACAGGTAGAGGTCACGGGCCTTGGCAAACAGGGTGTCGGACTCGGCTCCGCGGCCCACCGGAATCGGTGGCGGGAAGCCGGAAACCGCCGACACCGTGGCGACCAGCCACAGGGCGGCCACCGCCGTCCAGAGGCCGATCGTCAGGGGGAGTTCCACGAGCCCCGGCCAGATCCACGTGACCACGATGGCTACGTCGACCGCCACCGCGAAGGCCACCGCCAAGGCGAGGCCAGACAGACTCCCCCGCAGCCACAACCACGGCAGGCCGGGCCAGATCAGCGTCAGGAAACGGAGGGCCGTCATGAGGGGGCTGCCGCGGAAGGGAGCCGGGACGATTTCGGGGGCGGGAGTGTAGGCGGTCGACCGGCTTTCTCCAAGGCGAACGGGACCCTGCTACAACGGGGGAAAATCATGGCAACGAGCGAATCTGGTGAACCGAGCGGGCCGAGGTCGGCGGGCATGGCAGCCCCGCTGCGTGATCGGCTGGCCGCCGCGAGGCTCTGCGTGCTGATGGACGGGGGCCGCGACGCGGTCTCGTTTACGAGGCTGCTGGAGTCGCTCGTCGAGGCGGGCGTGGGGATGATCCAGATTCGTGACAAGGCGTTGCCGGTGCCGCTCCTCGTCGGCCGGGTGAGGGCGGCGTTGGAGATCGTGCGCCGCAGTGGAGCCGCCACGCTCCCTCTGGTCGTCGTCAACGATCGCGTCGACGTGGCCGCCGCGCTCGCGGCCGACGGCGCCCACGTGGGCGCCGACGATTTGCCCGTGTCGCTCACCCGTCGCGTGGTCGGCGTCGGTCCGCTCGTTGGCCGCACCGCCCACGACGTGGCGGAGGCCCGTGCGGCGGTCGCCGACGGTGCCGACTACCTGGGCATCGGGCCGTGCTTTCCATCGACGACCAAAGCGTTCGAGGCTCACGCGCCCGCCGAGTTTCTGCGGACGGTTTCCCAGGAGATCGCCCTGCCGACCTTCGCGATCGGCGGCATCAGCGTGGAGCGGCTCGAGTCGCTGGTCGCGCTGGGTGTGACGCGAGTCGCCGTGGCCTCTGCCGTGATCAGGGCTGCCGACCCGCCGCGGGCCGCCCGCGAACTCATCGACACGCTCGCCCGGCTCACGGCTGCGAAGCCGGCGTGACCTCGCCCGTCGCTCCGGCTGCCTGCTCCTTCAAGATCGCGACGATCGCCGCCGCGATGTCGGCCTCATCGCTCGAGCGATAGCCGGTCCAGACCCGCCGCACCCGAGCGTCGGGGCCGACGAGATACGTGGTGGGAAACGCCTCCAATCCGTAGGCGGAGGCGAAAAGCGTCGTGGCCAGGGGATCGGCGAATCCCCAGGCGGCGATGGCCAGTTGCCGCGCCGCCAGAAAGGCCGTCGTCTCCCGGCGGAGGTCGCCGTCGTTGCCCCCCGACCCGCACGACACGGCGACGAGTTGGAACCTGGGCTCAGTGGCGAGGCTGGTCGCGATCCGAACCAGTCCGGGTAGTTCCCGGCGGCAGGGCGGGCACCAGGTGCCCCAGAAGTTGAGCAGCGTGACCTTGTCGGCGAGCGTGGGTACCGACACGGAAGGATCGTCGAGCGAGACGATCGGCAGCGGCCCCATGCCCCGCCCGATGGCGGGATGTGGGGGGCCGCCAGCACCACAGCCAACGCACGCAGCCAGCAGGATCAGGGAGGCGAGTCTGGCCGGTGGGGATATCATGAGGACACGTTCCTGGCGAACGGGCTGGCGGCGACGGTGAGACCACCGAAGTGTACGAAGTCGAACAGAAGCATCCCGTCGCCAACCTGCCGGCGATCGAGGATCAACTCGCCCGGCTCGGCGTGACATGGCATGGCACCGCGGAGCAGGTCGATCGCTACTTCAACCATCCGGGCCGAGATTTTGCGGTCACCGATGAAGCTTTGCGGCTCCGGAGCACCGCCGACGGCGTGGTGATCACCTGGAAGGGTCCGCGACTCGACGCCACCGCGAAGACTCGCCGCGAGATCGAACTGCCGCTGGCAGAGGGAGCCGCCTTGGGCGCTGCGGGGGCCGTGGCCGGGATGCCGGCCACGCTCGATCGCTGGACAGAGCTTCTGGAGGCCCGGGGTTTTCGGCGGGTCCGCGAGGTCACGAAGCGGCGCCGGCTGGCGACGGTTGAGTGGCAGCATGAAACCATCGAGGTGGCACTCGATCACGTCGCGGGCCTCGGCGACTTCGTGGAACTCGAGATGCTCGCCGACACCGCCGGGATCACCGCGGCGGCGGCCTGCATCGAATCACTCGCACAGGAGCTAGGCTGCACAAAACCTGAGCGGAGGAGTTATCTGGAGATGCTCCTCGCCCGCGATGGCTGAGTGGAGCGGCGTGAATCTCGGGCGGACCCGTTCCCGCATGAGCCCCTCGCCGTGAGGCGTGGGAGGAGTTCGGCCTCGACAGCCACAAGAGCATCGAGCCACCTGCCGCAGGCCGCCGGTCTTATCCGACGTGCTTCTTGTTTTACGTGCTTCTTGTCCTACGTGCCCGGTGACCGCCGAAAGGCCACGCACACCGGGCTGGGCACCTCGATCGACGTGCCCGTGAACCTGAGCCGGCCGGTCTCCGGGTCGATTGCAAACACGGTCACCGTGTTCGAGGCCTGTCCTGCAACCAGGAGAAACTTCCCGCCCGGCGCGATCGCGAAGTGCCGCGGCGTCTTCGCCCGGGTCGGCTCGGTGCCGAGAAACTCGAGCTGGGTCGTGTCACCCACGATGCGAAACATCGCGAGTGAGTCGTGGCCGCGATTGCTGGCGTAGACGAACTTTCCGTGGGGATGCACCGCGATCTCGGCGCAGGACAACCCCGTGCGATCCGTCACCTCGGGAGGCAGCGTCGAGAACGTCTCGTCGACAAGGAATCCAGGCCGCGCGGAGGAGCGGAGGCCCGTCACCGTAAGGTCGAGCTCGTTGACGCACCAGGCCCGCTCGCCGTCGGGGTGGATGGCGAGGTGACGCGGCCCGGCACCGGGGGTAAGCCGCACGCTGTCGCGAACGGGATCGAGCGTCGCCCGCTCACGGTCAAGACCATGAACCTGGATCCGGTCGAGCCCGAGGTCGCAGACAAACACGCTGAATCCGCCCGGGGAGACGTCGACCGAGTGGGCATGCGGCTTATCTTGCCGCTTCAGGTCGATGCCCTGCTCGCCGCTGCGATCCCACTCGTGCTGCACGAAGCCGCTCGCGCTGCCCGTCATCACGAGCGGCTCGAGCCAGCCGTCCGCGGTGAGTCTGAGGCAGGCCACGCTCCCACCGCCGTAGTTGGCGGCCAGCACGACCCTGCCCTCCGGGTCGACGGTCACATGGCACGGGCCTGCGCCCCCCGTCGACTCGGCGCCACGCGAGGCAAGTGTTCCGGTCGCTTCATCGATCGCAAACGCCTCGACAGCGCCCCCCGGCCTGCCGTCGCCCCCGGCGATCTCGGAGACCGCGTAGAGCATCGGCAGCCGCGGATGGCTTGCCAGGAACGAAGGGTTTTTGGCACGGCCGGCGAGCAGGGGCTGCGAGAGCATCCCCGTGTCCGTGTCGAACAGCGCCACGTAGATCCCCTCCGATGCGGTCTTCGGTGTGGTGTAGGTGCCGAACCAGACGGATACCTCGCCGGCCCGTGCCGTGGGCGACAGGAGCACGGCGGCGACGCAGGCGGCGCGGATGGACGGCATCGTGAAAAACCCTCATGCTGCGAGGACAATGGGTGACGACACGACCGACCTGGAGCCTATCCTTCCGCCCCCCGATCGCTCTACCACGGATCTCGGCGTGGCGGGCCGCGAAGCCCGTAATACCTGGTGGATGGAGTGTTACCAGGTCGTCGTTCGCGTTGGCTGGATCTTCAAGACCGAGACGATCATCATGCCGGCGGTGCTCGACGCCCTCGTCGATTCGGGCTTCCTTCGCGGCCTGCTGCCGGTGCTCAATCGCGGCGGCCAGAGCATCCCGCCGCTGCTCTTCTCGGGCACCCTCTCCCGCCAGCCGCTGAAGAAGTGGGTGCTCGTCCGGACGAGCCTGGCGATGGCAGGCTGCTTCGCGGTGCTCGCGGCGGCGTGGGCCGTGCTGCGGCCGAGTCGCCCCGACCTCCTCGCAGTGGTGTTCCTTCTGATCTACGCCGCGTTCTCGTCGGTCAACGGCCTGAACCAGCTGGTGGCCGCCTCCCTGCAGGGAAAGCTGATTTCACCGGGGCACCGCGGCCGGGCGATGGTGGTGAGCGTGACCGTCGGCAGCGCGCTGGCGATCCTCGCGGCGGTGCTGCTGCTCGGCCCCTGGCTCGCCGAACCGGACGGCTTTCCCAAGATCTTCGCCGCCACGGCCGTGTTCTTCGCGGCGGCGGCATTCGCCCCGGCGATGCTCGACGAGCCGGAGGATCACGCTGGTCCGCCTGCGGCCGGTGCCGGAAGTCATTGGCTCGCCCGGTCGCTCGCCACGATGGGGCAGGGGGCGGCGGCCTGGCGGACCACGATCGCCCGCGACCCGGCGCTGGTGCGGCTGTCGCTGGTGGCCGCCTGCTTCTCGGCCGTGCTGATGCTGTTTCCGCACTATCAGGCCTTTGCCCGCGATCGGCTCGGCAGCCATGCCGGCAGCCTGCTCGGCTGGGTGGTCACCCAGAACGCCGCCACGGGGCTCGCCAGTCTCGTGGCCGGACCCGTCTCCGACCGGCGGGGCACGCGGATCGTGCTCGTGTGGCTCGTCGCCCTGTCGGCGCTGACGCCACTGGTGGTTACGGCGCTCTCCGCACTGCCACACGCCATCGCCGTCCGCTGGTTCTGGACCGTCTACCTGCCGCTGGGGCTCAACCCCATCTCGTTGAAGCTGTTCACGAACTACGCGTTGGAACTCGCGCCGGGCCCGGCCGACCACCCGAGGTACGTGAGTATCGTCGGGGCGGCGTTGGCGGCGCCGTTCGTGCTGTCTCCCCTGGTGGGCATGGCGGTCGATCTGATTGGCTTCCGCCCAGTGTTCGTCGCCGGCGCGGCGGCGATCGCCGGAGGAGCCGTGATCGCTGCGGGTCTTCCCGAGCCGCGGCACGGCTGACCCGGGCGAGCACCGTGATTCCAGTGACCGCCGCAACCCCACGTGGTTGTGCCAGGCTTGCGGTGAGGCCTATCATGAGGATCGAGCGGGTGAGACCGAACCATCCCCGAAACCCCCAGGAGTTTGTGGTCATGAACAATCGCTTCATCGCCGGTTGCGTCGCGTCGGTCCTCGTGTTTACCTGCTCAGCGGTTGTCGTGTCGGCGGCCGTCAAGGAGCCGAAGGACGCCAAGTGCCCGGTGTCGGGGCACGACTGCGATCCGTCGGCCAGCGCCGACCTCGACGGGGGCAAGGTCTACTTCTGCTGCGAGAAGTGCGTCGCGGCGTTCGAGGGGGAATCGGCGAAGTTCACCGCGAAGGCCCACCAGCAGATGGTGAGCACCGGCCAACTGGTGCAAAAGGGCTGCCCGTTCAGTGGCGGGCCGGTCAAGCCCGGCACGCAGATCTCGATCGGCGATGCGGAAGTCGGCTTCTGCTGCCCAAACTGCAAGGGCAAGGTCGAGAAGGCCGGCCCGGACGATCAGGTGACCATGGTCTTCGGCAGGATCGACAAGGGCTTCAAGCCCGCGGCGAAGTGACGGTTTTCCGCACGGGGCCCGCCGCCTTCGGAAGTGTCGTGCTGGGCGGCGAGACAGCGGGCGGCGGTGCCGCGGCCCCGCGGCCGGTGACCTGGTCGAGTTCCGCGGCAAGACGGGCCGCCACGTCGGGGAACCTCGCACTCACATCCGTCACCTCGCCGGGATCGACCGCGAGGTCGTAGAGCGCATCGTGCAGCGGAGCGGCATCGCCAGCCGGCGGACGCTTCGGAGGTGGCTGACGGACGAGCTTCCAGGTTCCTTCCCGCCAGCCGAATCGGCCCGAGCCGTTGTCCTGCTGGAGGAGCGACCGCCGGCCCGCCCCCGTGCCGAGCAGTGCGGCCGACACGTCCACGCTATCGGGGAACGCGGCCTTCGGTACCTCCGCCCCCACGATTCGGGCGACGCTCTGTGCCAGATCGATCGTGCAGACGATCTCGTCGGACGTGCCGGGGGCGATCCGGCCAGGCCAGCGGGCGATGAATGGCGTGCGGGTGCCCCCCTCGAAGACGCTGTATTTGCCACCACGGAATGGCCCGGCGGGCTTGTGGCTGCCGAGCCTTTCGGCAGCGCCGTCCCGGTAGCCGTCATCGAGCACCGGGCCGTTGTCGCTGCAGAACACGACCAGCGTGTCGTCGGTACGTTTCAGCCGATCGAGCGCCGCGGTGATTTGGCCGACCGTCCAGTCGAGCTGCACGATGCAGTCGCCGCGCGGGCCCATGCCGGTGGATCCCTGAAAGCGTTCGTGTGGCACCCGCGGCACGTGGATGTCGTGCGAGGGGAGAAACAGAAAGAAGGGTTCCTGCGAGTGAGCCTCGATCCACCTCACGCTCTCGCGGACCCAGGCGTCGGCGAGGTCTTGATCGCGGAATCGGGCCCGCGAGCCACCCGTGAAGAAACCGATGCGGCCGATCCCGTTGTGAATCGTGTCGTGATGCCCCTTTGACCAGTCCATCGTCAGCCGGCTTCGCTGCTCGATGCCCGTGGGATGATCGGCCGATGGTTTCGTGTCGCCCACCCAGAGTGGATCGGCGGCATCGAGATCCTTGACGTGGTGGTCCTCGACGAAGACCGGCGGCACGCGGTCGTTGGTCGTGGGAAGCAGGAAGCAGTGGTCAAAGCCGATTTCGAGCGGACCGGGAGCAAGCGAGCCGTTCCAATCGGGGCCCCGCCCTCGCTCACCAAGACCGAGATGCCACTTGCCGACGACGGCCGTCGCATAGCCCGCATCATGGAGCACCGAGGCGAAGGTTGGTGTGCCAGGGGGGATGATCGCGGCGGCATTCGGCGGGGCGATGCCGGTCCCCGGCTTTCGAAACGCATACTCGCCGGTGAGGAATGAGTAGCGGGTCGGGGTGCAGGTGGAGGCCGAGCAGTAGCCGCTGGTGAAGCGGCGGCCCTCGCGGGCAAGCCGGTCGATGTGCGGCGTCTGCACGGCGGTGGCGCCATGGCAGGAGAGGTCGCCCCAGCCGAGATCATCGGCCATGATCACGATCACGTTTGGCGGGCGGGCGTCGGCCACGGCGGCGACGGTGCAGAGCCCCAGGCACAGGAAAATGCCTCTCATGGGGTGCGGCCTCTGGAGGTGGGGAGCCTACGGCGAACGCCGAACCGGTGGAGGACGCGACGTTCCCGATCGAGCCTCCGAGTGTAGCGGCGGCGGGAAGGGCATTCACGAGGGACGCGCGGTGAAGCCCGTGGGGCATGGCAGGTGTGGACGGCTTGTTTTTAGGCTCCGAAGTGATCTAGGGCCGCCACCGGCCGCATGGAATACTTCCGCCGCCCAAATTGTTCCCGGGCGGAGCCCTCCCATGCGCATCTTCATCTCGGCCGGCGAGCCCTCGGGCGACCACCATGCCGCGCTGCTGGTGCGTGCCATTCGGGCGCGTCGTCCCGACGCCGAGTGCGCGGGCCTCGGCGGCGAGCAGATGGCGGCCGCGGGGGTCGAGATCGTGGCCGACACGACGCGGCTGGCGGTGATGTGGCTTTTGCGGGTCGTGCTCAACATCCACCGCTTCGTCGACCTGGCCCGGCGGGCGGAGCGGAGCTTCCTCGACGCCCGGCCCGATGCCTGCGTGCTGATCGACTTCCCCGGCTTTCATTGGTGGCTGGCCTGGAGGGCGAAGCGGCACGGCATCCCGGTGGTCTACTACTGCCCGCCACAGGTCTGGGCCTGGGCGAGCTGGCGGATCGGCAAGATGCGGCGGCTCGTCGACCACGTGCTCTCGGCGCTGCCGTTCGAGCACGAATGGTTTCTGGACCGGGGCGTTCGCAGCACGCTCGTCGGCCATCCCTTTTTCGACGACCTCGCGCCGGAAACCCAGGCGGCTGCGGACGAGGGGCAGCGGCCGCTTGTCCTCCTGCTCCCGGGATCTCGCCGCCAGGAAATCGAGGGCGTGCTCGGATCGCTCGTGCGGGCGGCCGAGGCGATCCGGGAGCGGGTGCCCGACGCCCGGTTCGCCATCGGCGCGCTTCACGAGCGGCATGCCCGCATGATCTCTGACACGCTCGCCGGCTCCGCCCGCGGTCGCGTGGCTGATATCGAGGTGCACGCGGGCCGCACACGCAGCCTGATCGGCGAGGCGACGGCGGCGATCGCCTGCTCGGGCTCGGTGTCGCTCGAACTGCTCGCCGCAAGGGTGCCAACCGTGATCGTCTACCGTGTCAGCCGGTTCGCGTTCGTGGTGCAGAGCTGGCTTCGTCACGCGCGGTTCATCACGTTGGTGAACCTGCTGGCATCGCGGGAGCCGATCGGGCCGGTGCGGGGAATCTGGCGTCCGCCCGGAGACGTGCCGGCCGCCGATCCGGAGGCGGTCTATCCCGAGTACCTCGCCGTCGGCGACCCCGCTGACCGGGCTGCCGCGCACGTCGTCGACTGGCTCACCGATCCGGCGGCTCGACAGGCGTTGCTCGACCGGCTCGAGACCGTGGCCGCCGCCGTGGCCCGACCGGGATCCGCATCCCGCGCGGCCGACGCCGTGCTCGCGATTGCCGAGGGTAGGCACCCGGATGCCGTGCCAGTGGGAGCCCGTGCCGCCTGACGGCCCCACTGCCGGGCGGGTGTGTAGGATAAGAGACGATGCTCGCCGAACCGCAGTCCACCGCCGCCGACCTCCAGTTCGATCTCCTCGGCATCCGCATCCGGGTGTCGGCGTGGTTCTGGCTGGCCGCAGGCCTGCTGGGCTGGAGCGTCTGCCAGTCATTTTCGCTCGGCGACCAGCGGACGCTGCTCCAGATGCTCGCCATCTGGATCGGCGTCGTGTTCGTGTCGCTGCTCGTGCACGAAATGGGGCATGCGCTGGCCTACCGCCGATTCGGGCAGTCCGCAGAGATCGTGCTCTATCATTTCGGCGGCCTGGCGATCCCTACGACCTGGGGTCGCCGGCACCTCAAGCCTGCCCAGCGACTGCTCGTGGCCGCCGCCGGCCCACTCGCCCAGTTTTCTTTCGCCGCACTGGTGGTGGTCATGCTCAAGGTGGCGGGCTACGCGGCGCCGTTCCCGATTCCGGCGATCAGTTCGGCGCTCGGGCTCTACGTCGGCCGCGATTTCTCATCGCCGCTGGCCTACGCGCTCTTCGATTTCGTGCTCTACGTCAATGTCTTCTGGCCGCTGCTCAACCTGATCCCGGTGCCACCGCTCGACGGCGGGCAGATCGTCCGCGAGGGGCTGCTGGCGGCGGGCGTGTCGGACGCGCACCGGATCGCCGGCATCCTCGGCGTGGTCGTCGGCGGGGCGGTGGCCTGGTGGGGCTACACCAGAGGCCAGCCCTTCCTTGGCATCATGTTCGCGATGCTCGCCGCGTCGTGCTTCCGAGGACTCTCCGCGGGAGACGTGCCCTGGAAACGGTGGAACTGAACGCCGCCGGCGCACCGGCCTGCGTGATCGTGCTCGGGGCGAGCAACGTGTCTCGTGGGCTTGCCCGGCTGACCGCCATCACCCGGCGGCGAGCGAACACCGCGCTTGACCTGTTCGTGACCGCGGGGCACGGCCGGTCGTACGGCGCTGCCAGCCGCGTGGCGATGCGTCGGCTACCCTCGATTCTCGGCAGCGGGCTGTGGCGGGCGCTCGATCGCGAGGCGCTGACCGGTGGCGGCGGCGGTGGCGGCGCGGCGGCGAGGCAGTCATCCGCGCTGGTCACCGATATCGGCAACGACCTGCTCTACGGCTTCGCGGCCGGGCAGGTGGCGGCATGGGTTCGGGAATCGGTGCGACGGCTCGCGGAACGCGGCAGCCGGACCGTGGTCACGAGGCTGCCCTTGGCCAGCCTCGAAGGCGTGGGGCCGGGTCGCTACCGTCTGCTGCGGATGTGCTACGTGCCGGGCTGTCGACTCTCGCTCGCGGAGCTGAAGACTGCCGCCCACGAACTCGATGAGGCGGTTGCCGCGATCGCCAGCGAGTTCGACGCCACGCTCGTCGAGCAGCCGGGCGAGTGGTATGGCCTCGACGCGATCCACGTTCGCCGCCGCCGGCTCGACAGCCTCTGGCACCGGGTCTGCGATGCATGGGGCCTGCCCCCGGTCGCCACGCCGGTGCGCGGGTCGCTGGCAGAATGGGCCCAGCTCGGCACGAAGGCGGCAGAGGTCCGGTCGCTGGCGCGGCGGATGCGTTTTACGCCGCAGCCTGTCGTGCGCCGCCCTGGCCTGACGCTCTGGCTGCATTGAGACGTCGCCCCCACGGGCCGGCGAAGCGGTCTACAGCACGGGCAGCGAGGGCATCGGGGGCTTGGTGGCAGCGGTGGCGGCCAGGTTTCCCACGAGCCGCTGGCAGATCGCCTCCAGGTAGGGCCGCGAGGCTGGGTCGTCGAAGTTGGCCGCCGTGCGGCCCGCGTCGCCGTGCTCGCGGATCGGAATCTGGAGCGGCACCTCGCCGAGAAACGGCATGTCGAGTTCCTGCGCCGTCCGCCGGGCGCCGCCGGTGCCGAAAATGTCGTACCGCTTCTGCGTGTCGGGGCAGACGAAGAAGCTCATGTTCTCCACCATGCCCAGGAGCGGGATGTTGACCTTCCGGAACATCGCGATCGCCTTCGTGGCATCGAGGAGAGCCACCTCCTGCGGCGTGCAGACGACGACGGCGCCGGAGAGGGGCAGGGCCTGCGAGAGCGTGAGCGCGATGTCGCCCGTGCCCGGCGGCATGTCGATCACCAGGTAGTCGAGCGGACCCCAGCGGGTGTCGCGGAGCATCTGCGTGATCGCACCGTGCAGCATCGGCCCCCGCCAGACCACCGCCTCGCCCGGCGGCACCAAGAACCCCATCGACATCACGGGCATGCTGATCCCGCCGACATCGAGCGTCATCGGCACGATCTTGCCGTCCTCGATCTGCGGCCGCCCCGAGAGCCCGAGCAGGTGGGGAACGCTCGGCCCATACACGTCGGCGTCGAGCAGGCCCGTGCGGCTTCCTGCCCGTGCCAGCCCGATGGCGATGCTCGTGGCGATCGTGCTCTTGCCCACGCCCCCCTTGCCGGAGCCCACGGCGATCACGCTCTTGGCCTGGAGGCCGATCTGGCCGAGTTTCAGCGGCGGCCGATCGTGCGGCACGACCTCCACGGAGACGTTTGCAACCTGGGGAAACGCCGTGCGGACCAGTTCCTCGATCCGAGCGCGGGTGGCGTTCCAGAGAATCGCCGAGTGGCTGGTGAGGCCCACGGCGACCGCGATCGCCGTCGCATCGGCTGCCACCGAGACGACCTGACCCGTCGCCGTGAGGGGGCGTCCTGATTCGGGGTCGGCGACCGTCGCGAGGATCGCCTCGACGGCGGTGGTGGTGGGAGAGGTGTTCATGGGCCTTGCGAGACGAGGGAGTCGGACGGGGTGGAGCTGATGCCCGCGGCCGGGGCGGCGGCAGGCACGAGGCTGTCGCCAGCCCGCGACGCCGCCACGAACAGGCCGCGGGGCTGGATGGAGACCGCGCCGACAACCACGAGGCAGGCGAGCATCGCGATCCCCGCCGCGAGGCCGCCGTCAGCCTGGACACCCCGCTTCGTGCTCTTGAAGTACATCGCGGCAATGACCCGCAGGTAGTAGGCTGAGGCGATCGCAGCATTGAGCACGAGCACGACCGCGAGCCCGACAAACCACGCTCGCCGGCTGTCCGCGGTGATTGCCGCGCTCCAGTCGACCCCGAGCGCGGCGAACGCGAGGGAGAGCTTGCCCCAGAATCCCGGGAGCGGCGGGATCCCCGCGAGGCTGAGCAGAAACACGGCGATCGCGAAGGCGGCAACGGGGTTGGTCGCCGAGAGGCCGTCGAGGTCTTCGACGGTGGTGATCTCCTCGCGTGGCGGCCGCGGGCCGCCGCCGCTGGTCCACTCCGGCCAGCGGTGGCCGAGGTAGGCGATCCCGCCAAACAGGCCGATCGTGGCCACGGCGTAGGTGGCGAGGTAGAAGAGCGTGGCCGAGAATCCGCCGGCGACGGTGGCCGTCTCGGAGCCGGAGGCTGCCGCCGCCACACCCACGAGCAGGTAGCCCGCATGGGCGATCGACGAGCAGGCGAGCAACCGCCTGAGGTTTCGCTGCCCGAGGGCCATGACGTTGCCCACGGTCATGGTCACGGCGGCCAGCATGACCATGATCCGCCAGAGCAGGTCGGGCGAAGCAGCCGGCGAGAGGAGGGCGACGAGCCGGGCCAGGATCACAATGCCGGCCAGTTTGGGAAGCGTGGATAGCAAGGCGGCGTTGCCAGGACTCGTACCCTCGTAGACGTCCGGAGCGTAGAAGTGCATGGGCACGGCGGCCAGACGAAAGGCGGCGCCGACGATCGCCAGCCCCGCGGCCAGTGGCAGCAGGGTCTGCACGGTGCGGCTGGTGGCTTCGGAGCGGATCCGGGCGGCGATCGCCTGCAGGTCGGTCGAGCCGCCCATGCCGTAGAGGCAGACCAGGGCATAGAGGAACACGGCCGAGGCCACCAGCGACAGGAAGAAGTACTTGAGGCTCGCCTCCTGGCCGCGGGCATCGGTCCGCTTCAACGCCAGGAGGATGTAGGTGGGAATCGACACCAGCTCGAGCCCGGCGAACAGCAGCACCAGATCACCCGCCACGCCCACCAGCGAGAGGCCCGTCAGCAGGAGCAGGAAGGTGCCCGCCTCCTCGCAGGTACTGCCGCGGTGCAAGCCGGGGCCGCGGCTGACCGCCGAGACGAACAGGTCGCCAGCCTGCACGAAGCACAACAGCAGACCGAGCGACAGCACTGTCCACCGGACGAACATCGAGAACGCGTCGATCGTCACCCCGGCGGAGAAGGTGGGATTTGGCGACTGGCCCCGCGTCACAATCATGGCGGTGGCAATGCCGGCGGCGGCGACCAGCCAGCCGAACCGCAGGCCCACGAAGGCACCGCCGAGGTAGGCGACCAGCGCCGCCAGCACGAGCACGATCTCGGGGGCGAGCAGGGCGAAGGTGTCGAGCGAGGTGGCGTTCATGGCATCTGGGCCTGGGCGACGGTGGCGGCGGGCTCGGTGGTGTGCATGCGGGCGGCGAAAGCCGCACTCGATGCGGCGGTGGCCTTGCGGACCGACGCGGCGGCGGGGGCGAGAAACGTGGCCGGCGCGAGTCCGATCCACAGGCAGAACACCGCCAGCGGAAGCACCGCGGCGAGTTCGTGCCAGCGGAGGTCGCAGCGGTCGTGGGCCGCGTGGTCGGCAGGGCCATGCCCACCATGCCCACCATGACCACCGTGGCCGCCATGGCCTTGACTGTGCCCACCATGCGCCGCAGACGAATCATGGCCGTGGCTCCGCGGCGGCTCCCGGGAGCCGCCAAAGAACACCCGCTCGACGGCCCACAGCATGTACCAGGCGCCAAGCACCACGCCCCCGACGGCCAGCAGTGCCATCGCCAGGTAGGCCGATTGCCAATTGGCCGCGACCCCCGACCAGGCCCGTTGGAACGAGCCTGCCAGGATCATGAACTCGCCCACGAACCCGTTGAGCCCCGGCAGGCCGATGCTCGAAAACGTGAACAGCATGAAGAATGCGGCCAACCAGGGGGCCTTCGACGCGATCCCGCCGAGGCTGGCGATGTTTCGCGTGTGGAACCGCTCGTAGATCATGCCGACCAGCGCGAACAGGCCTGCCGACGAAAGGCCGTGATTGACTAGCTGCAGGGTAGCGCCCTCGGTGGCCACCGGTGTGAGGGCGAAGAGTCCCATCACGATGTAGCCCATGTGGCTGACCGACGAGTAGGCGATCAGCCGCTTGAGGTCGGTCTGCACGAGTGCCACCAGCCCGCCGTAGATGATCCCCGCCACGCCGAGCCCGAAGAGCCACGGGGCGGCGAGGGCGGTGGCCTCCGGGAGCATCGGCATCGAGAAGCGGAGGAAGCCGTAAATGCCCAACTTGAGGAGCACGCCGGCGAGATCGACGCTGCCGCCGGTGGGGGCCTCGACGTGCGCCAGTGGCAGCCAGGTGTGGAAGGGCACGATCGGCACCTTGACGGCGAAGCCGGCCAGCAGTGCCAGGAACACGATCATCTGCAGCCAGCCCCCTGCGGCCGTCATCGGCAGCGGATGGACCTTCATGCCATCGGTGAGGGCCTCGATGTCGAACGTGACCGTGTTGGTGTGGGCGGTGTGCCAGAGCACGATGGCCAGCAGGCCCAGGAAGGTGAACACGCTGCCGGCGAGCGTGTAGATGAAGAACTTGACGGCCGCCCGCCGCCGCTCGTCGTGCCCCCAGATCCCAATCAGGAAGAACAGCGGCACGAGCGTGAACTCGAAGAACACGTAGAACAGAACCACGTCGCGGGCCGCGAACACCCCGAGCATCGCTGCCTCGAGCACCAGCAGCAGCACGTAGAACCCGACCGGGCGGTCCGTGATGGCGTCCCAGCTCACCAGCACGGCGGTCAGCGAGAGCAACGCCGCCAGGCCGAACATCCAGAGCGACAGGCCGTCGAGCCCGAGCGAGAACCGGACGTCGAAGATCCCCTCCGTGAGCCAGGGCAGTTCCACGAGGGCGAACGGCAGGCCTGACGCGGTGGCCGGTTCGGCAAGGAAGCGGACGATCAGCCAGCCGGCGAGGGCGAGCGTCACGCAGGACGTGACAGCCGCGCTCTGCCGCACGGCGGACGTGCCACGGGATCCCAGAACCCAGGCGACGACCGCACCGACGAGCGGGGCGGCGATCGTGAGCAGCAGGTGAGTGGAGGGGCTGAAGCCGTTCATGCGAGTGAGGTGGTTCCTTCTAGCCCATGGCCCGCGCGACCAGCGCGAGCACGATCAGGAGCATGCCGATCACGCCCGCAAGGGCATATCGCTGGAGGAGTCCCGACTGGAGTTGCCGGACGATTCCTCCCAGCCCGAGCGGAATTCGGGCCACGAGGTCGACGAGGCCATCGATCACGTAGCGGTCGAAGACCGCGGCGACCGTGGCCAGCAGTTCGAGCGGTTTGACGATCACCGCCGCGTAGATCTGGTCGACGTAGAAGCGGTTGGCGAACAGCGTCTCGAGCGGGCCGAGAAACCGCTCCATCTGCGGCCCGTCGCTCCGCTTGCCCAGATGCCCGAGGGCCGCGATCACGATCCCGATCGCGGCCGCGAGCGTGCCCTGGATGGCGAGATCCCAGTGGAAGACGGGGGGCACGGCGGTCGACGCCACCGACGGGGCCGTGAACGAGGGCGTGGCGGCGAGAAACGTCGCCAGCGAGTGGCTGCTGAACAGCCACCAACCGCTCACGGCGGAGAGCCCGGCCAGGATCACCAGCGGGATCGTCATCGAGGGGGGCGAT
>CAJBSQ010000260.1 GCA_903958265.1 uncultured Planctomycetaceae bacterium | reverse complement strand
GGTGCCGGTGACCGAGCGGCTTGAGGTGCATGCCGAGTGGTTCGGCACGTTCACCCAGGGGCTCGTCGACGATACCCATCGCCCCTTCTTCAGCCCTGGCACCCACTTCATGCTCGCGGACAACGTCGAGATCGGCCTCCGCGTCGGCTGGGGACTGACCGACGAGGCTGCCCCGTTCTTCTCCGACGCCGGGCTGGCCATCCACTACTGAGGCCGATCAGAGCCGGCCTGCATGGCCGTCGGCTCCCGCGACGGCCCTCTACGTGCAAGCTCGACCTCACCGTCTACGGCGAGACGGTCTGATGAAGGAGGACAGGCTTTAGCCTGTCATGATAGGAACGATAGGCTGAAACCTGTCCTACTTCTCACACTGCGACTTTTCGCCGCCAGGGCCGTTGAACACAGTCGCAGGAGGCCCCCATGACAAACCGTATTTTCTTGCTGGCGATCGGCTGGGTTACCTGGGCGGGCATCGCCACGGCCCAGCCCTCCGGTGGGATCCGCAAACCCCAAATCGCCGACACGATCCGGGCCAATGTCTACGCCGACAATACGTTCCAGCTCTATCTCAACGGCGAACTCGTGGCGGTGGACTCGATCGCCTTCATCCCGCACAACGTGATCTCGGTCGACATCCTCCCGAAATACCCGCTGACGATCGCCGTGCTCGCCCGCGACAACGCCGACCCGCAGACGGGCATGGAATACGCCAACACGAACATCGGCGACGCCGGCTTCATCCTGAAGTTTTCCGACGGCACCGTCACGAACAGCTCGTGGAAGGTGAAGTGTTTTTCGCACGGCCCCGTCGGCGGCGACACGCGGAATCCCCGGGTCGAAACCACGCCGCTGCCGGACGACTGGTTCACGGTCGGCTTCGACGACAGCGACTGGAAAAACGCCCGTGAATACTCCGCGCAGGAGATCGACCCCAAGCAGCCCTACTACGACGCCGACTTCAAGGGCGCGAAGTTCATCTGGTCGGACGACGTGAGGCTCGACAACACGGTCGTCTTCCGGCACACGGTCGCACGTCCGCCCGACGGCAAGGATCGGCCGGATTTCTCGAATGTGAATAATGTCGTGCCGCAGGGGCCGCCGAAGGGCGGCGGACGCCGGCCTCCGGGAGGCCGGCCGCGATGACGTCGCTGCGTGGGGCGCTCGTCTGTGTGGCCGTCGCCGCAGCCGCCGTGTCGGCGATGCAAGCGGCTTCTGCTGCCGATCGGCCCAATATCGTCCTCATGCTCGCCGACGACCAGGGCTGGAACGGGCTCTCCGTCGAGATGGCGCCCGGCGTGCCGGGATCGCGCGGTGAAATCTTCCATACGCCAAACCTGGAAAACCTCGCCGCCCAGGGGATGCGGTTTTCATGTGCCTATGCGCCCGCGCCCGTCTGCTCCCCGACACGCATCAGCCTCCAGACCGGCCGGAGCCCTGCGGCCCTCCACTGGACGAAGGCCGCGCCGCCCGAGCGGGGCCACATGCTCGTCGAGCCGACGCTCATCAAGGCGATCTCCGCCGAAGAGACGACGATCGGCGAAGTGCTGCGGAAGACGGGCTATGCCACGGCCCACTACGGCAAATGGCACATCTCCGGCGGCGGCCCGGGGCAGCACGGCTACGACGAGCACGACGGCGACACGGGCAATGAAAATGCCTACCAGGTCACCGACCCCAATCCCGTCGACATCTTCGGCATGGCGAAGCGGGCCGAGGCGTTCATGGCGCGGAGCCAGCATGATGGGAAACCGTTTTTCATCCAGCTCTCGTGGAACGCGCTCCACGCCTCCGAAAACGCCCTCAAGGCGACGCTTGCCACGTATGAAAAACAGCTCGGTGGGGCGAACGACAAGCGGACGACGACGGCCGCGATCACCGAGGACCTCGACACCGGCGTGGGCATGGTGATGGAAGCGATCGATCGCCTGGGCCTCGCGGGCACGACCTACGTGATCTACACGTCCGACAATGGTGCCGGAGGGGGCGGCGGTGGCAGAGAGGGCGGCAAGGGCCGCGGCCGGCCGGCGGGATTGAGCGGTGGTAAGGGGTCGGTCTGGGAGGGAGGGATTCGCGTGCCGTTCATCGTGCGTGGGCCGGGTGTCGCGGCAAACTCGTGGTGCCACGTGCCGATCGTCGGCTACGACCTCTATCCCACGTTCTGCGACTGGGCCGGCGTAAAGCCGACGGCCCTGCCGAAGTCACTCGAGGGAGGCAGCATCAAGGGCCTCCTGGCAAGCGGTGGCAAAGGCCGGGTCGCGCGGCCGGGCGAGGAGCTGGTGTTTCACTTCCCGCACTACCAGACGGGCAACACGCCCCACTCGGCGATCCGGGTCGGGAATCTGAAGCTCATCAAGATGTACGAGGACGATAGCGTCAGGCTATTCGACCTCGACGCAGACATCGGCGAACGCGACGACCTTGCCGCACGCCGGCCCGACGATGCGGCCCGGCTGCGAACCCGGCTCGAGCAGTATCTCACCGACGCAAACGCCCAACTTCCGACGCCGAATCCGCAGTATGACCCGACTGCCGCGCCAGTGCAGGAGCGTGGCGGCAGAGGAGCCGGCACAAAGGGCGACCCACGAAAAAAAAGGAGGCCGGAATGAGCGGACGGTGCACATGGCTTTTCATCGCGGTCATCGCGGCGCAGATGGTGGCCCCTGACGCCCATGCGCATCCCTGGCACCGGCATCGGGCAAATGAACAATTGGCTGAGCCGGAAAGCGCGGAAGCACAGCCCGCCGATCCGCGGTTCATCCTCACGGCGGCCCCGCGGACACCAGCGGCCTCCGGCCTCGACATCGCCGAAGCCTTCGCCGCCTTCGAAAAGCTCAAGGCCGTCGCCACGCGCCGCGACGACAAGTGGTTTTACGTCGAATCGAACGGCATCCCCGACCATCCGCTGATGGTGGGCATCCGCAACTGGCAGCAGCAGGTGCCGCTCCCGCAGAACTACACGGGCGGTAATGCCTGGCAGATCCCGCTCCATCCCGTGCGTGCAGCGGAGCCGGCATCGACGAAAAACCGGTTCCTGCGCGGCGCGATCGCGCTGGCCGTCAACGGGATTCCGATCTTCAATCCGCTCAACAACCGGGGTGAAGATGCGC
>CAJBSQ010000259.1 GCA_903958265.1 uncultured Planctomycetaceae bacterium | reverse complement strand
GTCCAGGGCCTCATTCGCCGAGCGCCGCCTGGAGCGTATTCCACGGCAGCGGCATCCAGGGCACCGCATCGGGCAGGGAGGTGGGAGGCCGCGGCCCGTCGAGGTGACGGGGTGTTGCGTCGGCCTGCTCGATCGCCCGGTCCACGGCGGAGCCCAGCCGCTCCAGCCAGTCCGGCACTTCCACTCCCGAGCCGCTGGCCACACCGAGGAACGTCCCGGCCTTGGCCTCGAACGCGGCGGCGGCACCCTGCGGTTCGCCGGCGACCAGTTCGGCAACCGCCGGCTCGACCAGTGCCTCCAGTTCGTCTTGTTCGAGCATCGCGGTGAACGGCCGTCGCACGCGATCGGCGATGCTCGCCAGCCGCACGCTCCAGTGCCCCTCGAGCTGATCGAGCCTGCCGACAAACCCGGCCGCGGTATCGCGGGTCTCCTCGCGGAGTCGCTCCCGCCAGGCTTCCGCCGCAGCCGCCACACCCCGCCGCGCGAGCACGCGGTGGGCCATGTTGACCGGCCGCAGCGTCCAGGCGATGCGATCGTGCTCCGCCTTGACCCGCAGGTAGTCGAGCAGGATGTGGAGACACTCTCCGCGGTCCGACTGCGTGGTGGTGGAGTTCCAATCACGGTACTCGGCATGGTTTTCGGCCACGCTCTCCAGCACGAGCCGCAGCCGCGTCGCCGCCTGCTTCATCGGGAGCGCTCCGGTGATCAGGTCTTCCACGAGCCGCTTGGGATGCCGCGACGGCGGCGGATCGGGAATGTCGGGCTCGGCGGCGAGGTCGGTGAGGTGCTCCAGCCAGTTCCGTACGCCTCCCCGGAGGATGCCCCGCAGCGACGACGGTGCCAGCAGGTGCTGGGTGAACAGGCCGGCCCCATACCGCTCGATGAACTCGCGGGTCGCGGCAAAGGCCTTGTCGTCGCGGAGCCGCTCGAGCACCGAGAGCCGGAGCTGGCGGGCGTGGGTCATCCAGGTCTCGAGCAGCTTCGGCACGAGGAGCGACAGCCCGTCGAGAATCCTCGCGGTCCGCGTGGCGGCATCCGCGTCGCCCGCGGTGCTACTCTCGACGATCCGTTCGACCAGCGCCGTCGTTCCCGCCTCGAAGACGCGATCGAACTCGCTCACGCTCGCGCCCCCAGGAGGACGGCGGTTTTCCAGTGCCTTGGCGAGCTGCACCACCGCGATGGTCTCCTGGACGAGGCCGAGCCGCGGCAGGCATGCGGCCAGCCGCTCCAGCAGCCGCTCCCGACCGCGGGCCCGCACGATCCGGTCTGGGCGGCCGCCACGGGAGAGCGGCACGTAGAGGACGGCCTTGCCGACAAGGCGTTCGCAGACCACCTGCATGCGGGCAGACGTGTCGCCCGAGTCGCCCCGCATCAGGGCCGCGAACAGCCCGCCGACGCTGCCGCGAGCCGCCGCGGCCGTGCCCGGTGTGCCGAGGTGGAGCCTGGCCGAGAGCAGCCAGAGCGTTTCGCCGGCCTGCACCGCGGCCTCGATCAGCCGCTCGGCTGCCGCGTCGCGCTGCCATCGGAGGCGATCGAACTCGGTGGGCGACATGCCCGGCGGTGGTTCCTGGTCGCGGATCGAGACGAGCGTGGCGGCACGAACCATCGTTCGGCGCAGCCGGCGGATGGTGTGCCGCCAGCCGACGATCGAGTCGAGCTCCTCGGGGATCGCCTCCGCCCCGGAGGCGGCATCAGTGGCGCACCAGGCCGTCACGGCCTCGCGGAACAGCCGGAGCACGCCCCGCAGAAACTCGGCCGCATCCTCGATCGATGCCAGACCATCGAGCGACGCGCCGCCCGGGCCGTCGACGTCGATCATGCCGCCATCCACCCCGTCGTCGGCGGAGTCGCGCCACACCATCGACTCGTAGGCCGCTGCCACCCGTTCTTCTGCGTCGGGCTGATCAACTTCGTCGTCATCACCGCCGCGATGTGCCCCGCTGCCGCCGACGTCGGGGGCGACAGCCGCCGCCGCGACGACGTCGACCACGCCGCCGGTGTTGGCTTCGACCATCTCCAGAAACCGCCGAACCCTGGATCGTCCGGTGGCCGAGCGGTCGGCGCATGCCTGGCCGATCCAGCGGGTGGCGGCGGTCAGCCATGCCGGACCGCTGCGGTCGATGGCCGACCCCTCCAGCAGCGAGACCCAGTGAACGAGCAGCCCCGAAGCCCCTTCGAGATCACCCTCGTCGAGGAGCGCGTCGGCAGCCTG
>CAJBSQ010000258.1 GCA_903958265.1 uncultured Planctomycetaceae bacterium | reverse complement strand
TGTCGTGGCTGGCGTCGCTGTCGTGGTTGGCGTCGCTGTCGGCCGGGACCGCCGCAGCCACCGCGAAAATCGCATTGGCCACGTCTCCCTCGCGGAGAATCGCCTGCGCGTCCTCCAGCGACAGCACCACCAGTGGCTGTGTGGCCTGCGCCGGCCGCACCGCGAATCGGCCAATGCCCGCGTCGGGGAGCACGGCCAACACCCGCAGCCGGCGGCTCAGCGAGTCGCCGGTCCGCCGGCCCAGCGGACTGTCGGCAGGCACCCGGGATCGCCGTGGTAGCCGCAGCACGAGCGTGTCGGCCTCGGTCACGCCGATCGCGGCGGCGAGTTGGGCGTTGACGAGCACGGTCCCTTCCGCGAGCGGCGGGGGCGCCGGCTCGAAGCCGAGCGCTGCCGGATCGTCGCAGGCGAGCAGCGTGGCACGAGACACGGCAGACGCCCGAATGGCCGAGGCAACGGTCGCTGGCATGACGATCGCCGGCGTGAACTGCGGGGGCCGGGGTTGATCGCGGACCGACCGTGCCAGTTCCAACGCGAGGTCTCGGCGAAAGAATCCGTCGCCGAGCACGGCGGCATCGATCCGACCGAGCCGCTCGAGGGCCAGGCTGCGGAGCCCGCCTTGGATCAGATCTCCGACACCCAGCGCCCCGGAGATGGTGGTGGCCACGACGGCGCAGGCGGCGGCGAGGGCCGCGAGCTGGGGCCACCACCGGCGGGTGAGGGTGAGGGCCAGTCCGCCCAGCGACCGCGTCGCCGGCGCGGTCATGGCTCGAGCCGCCCGTCGTGCAACTGCCGCACACCGCCAACGACGGCCGCCACCGCCGGGTCGTGGGTGACCATCATCAGCATGCCGCCCGACTCCTCGATGAGGTCAACCAGCAGCCGGGTGATCTCGGCGGCGGTGTGGGAGTCGAGCTGACCGGTCGGCTCATCGGCAAGGATCAACCGCGGCGAGAGCAGCAGGGCGCGGGCCACGGCGACCCGCTGCCGCTCCCCGCCTGAGAGCATGGCGGGTGGGTGGGCGAGCCGCGGGCCAAGCCCCACCCGCTCCAGCAGTCGCGTGCCCCGGGCCACGAGATCGAGCGGCACGGTGCCGGTGGCAAGCGCCGGCAGCAGCACGTTGTCGAGGGCGGTGCACCCGTCGAGCAGCTGATGGTCTTGAAACACGAACCCCACCCGGCGGTTACGGAAGGCGGCCCGTGCCGCCGCACCGCCTGCGTGGGGATCGACGCCGTCGAGGGTCACGCGGCCGCTGGTGGGCGGTTCGAGCCCGCCAACGATCGAGAGCAGCGTGCTCTTCCCGGAGCCACTCGGCCCCATGATCACCATGCGGCCTCCGGGGGGCAGCGACAACGACACGTCATCGAGCACGCGAAGCCGCGCGGCGCCGGCCGGAAAGATCTTCGTGATGCGATCGAGCTCGAGCACGACCGTCCCCGTCAGGTGGCCGAGCGATAGGGTTCGAGCCGCGCGATGATCTCGGCGGAAATCGGCACCGCTTCAGGCTTACGACCCGGGTGCATCAGGCACCGCACCGCGACCACGCGGCCGCGGGCGACGCTCCTGCCAGCGTGTGAAAACGCAAATGAGTACGTGACGCTCGTGCGACCCACCGCCGCGACGCCGACCTCGATATCGAGGTCTTCACCAAACCTCGCGGCCGACACGTAATCGCACGTGGCCGACACCCGCGGCCAACTGGCATCAATGCCGTTGGGACCATGGTCCACAACGGCGATACCCGCGGATCGGAGCAACTCGTGCTCGGCCGATTCCATCCAGAAAAAGAAGGCGGAAAAGTGAACGATACCGGCTGCGTCGGTGTCGCGAAACTCGACACGTCGGCGGGTCGTGAGCGGCGCCATGGTGTCGTACCCGTCGTTGTCCGTCGTGCCTGCCGTCGCCCCAGGCTACCGGGGCAAACGACTATTCGCCCACGTACGGCAGCAACGCCATGAACCGAGCCCGCTTGATCGCGCTGGTGACCGCATGCTGGCTGGCCGCGGTGCAACCGGTCTTTCGCCGGCCGATGATCTTCGCCTGGCGGTTGACCAACTTGCCGAGTAGTTCGAGATCTTTGTAGTCGACATACATCGGACGGGGCCGAGCACCGTCGATGAAGATCGGATCCCGACGCTTCACCTTGGGGCGGGGCTTCGCCTTTTTTCGGGCGGTCTTGGCCAACTTCTGCCGGGGTCCTGCAAAACTCATCTGGGTCTCGAAGCTCTCGCGAAAGGGGATGACAACCACGCACCGGCTTGCACCGGGCCACACTATAACACGCTCACGGGAGCCGGGCAGGGATCACCCGACTCCCGTGATGCGATTTGGAACGACATCGGGCATAGCCGCCCGTCGATCACGCCAGACTAGTAGCGGTCGCCGCCGCGGCCACCGCCGCCGCCACCGTAGCCACCACCACCACCACCGCCGTAGCCACCACCACCGCCGCCGTAGCCACCACGACCGCCACCGCCGCCGCCGCCGTAGCCGCCACCGCCGCCACCGCCGTAGCCGCGACCGCCGCCGCCGCCACCGCCGCCCGGACGGGGCGTACGCTCACGGGCTTCGTTGACCGTCAGCGGACGGCCGTTGATCTCCTGCCCGTTGAGGGCAGCGATCGCCGCCTGCAGGCCCTCGTCGGTCTCCATTTCGACGAAACCGAAGCCGCGCGAACGGCCCGTCTCACGATCGGAGATCACCTCGGCGCTCCGCACAGCACCATGAGGAGCAAACATCGCTTCGAGATCCGCCGACGCGGTGGACCAGGGGAGGTTCCCCACGTAAATCTTCCGAGACATAGAACTCAAACCTCAAGAAATGGGGAACTGTTCAAGAACCCATCGACCAGTCGACCTTTGCTGAAGCACAACCCGCAGTTCCCGAACGGAAAAGAGTGCTGTCAAGGGTCAGTCGAACGAGAAACGTTCTAGCATTCGGCACGTCCGGCCACAACACCGGGGGGGGAGTTCCGGGCCTCAAAGCCCCTATTTTCAGCCCGCGTGCCTCCCGGGTTATCGGGGCGGTCCGCCCCCGGGGCGGTCGTCCCCTGGCTGCCATTCACCGCACCAGTCGCGACCATCGGTGTGGGGCCAGATACCCACGAGGGCGAGTTTGTCGTCGCGGATCGCGGGCAGGGCAGGGGGCATTCTGCGGCACTGCCCCCAGCCGGTGCCGTCGCCGACCGTTTTCACAGGCCGCCAAAAACAGCACGACCGACACGATTGGGGGTGATTGTCCGCAGTGGCATCCATGAGAGAAGGTCTACCAGACATTGGGCGGCTGCGGCCACTGGCCTGGGAGGGGCTCCCATGGCCGTGACTGAAGCGGCATGGAGCCGCACGGTGTTCCCTTTCGCCTTGCCCACGCGATTCCAGTTCACGCTGAACCAAGACATCCGATGCATCTCGTGCGTTTGAACCACACCGCAATGCCTGCGATACTTCGCAGCACGGTGGCGGGGCAGCGTGGCTGACGCCCGACACCGATCCGATCAACCGTCTGGCACGGGTAGCCCGTGCCAGACCGACAAGGAGCCGGGCAATGGCATCGCGACACATGTTCTGCGGCGTGATGGCGGCAATCCTCGCCTCGGCTGCATTCGCACAGGATCCTGCGGGGCAGTGTCCGGTGATGCACGATGTCCCTGCGGCCTCGGCGCGGAATACGGCAGCCGGCGTCATGTCAAACGCCGACTGGTGGCCGGATCAACTCAACCTCAAGATTCTGCATCAGAATGCCCCCGGCGTGAGTCCGATGGGCGGCGACTTCAACTACGCCGCGGCGTTTCAGACGCTCGACCTGAATGCCTTGAAGCAGGACCTGCGGAAACTCCTGACCACGTCGCAGGCCTGGTGGCCAGCCGACTACGGCAATTACGGTCCGCTCTTCATTCGGATGGCATGGCACAGCGCGGGTACCTACCGGATCAGCGACGGCCGGGGGGGCGCGGGCTACGGCACCCAGCGGTTTGCCCCGCTCAACAGCTGGCCCGACAACACCAACCTCGACAAGGCGCGGCGGCTGCTCTGGCCGATCAAGCAGCAGTACGGCAACAAGATCTCCTGGGCCGACCTGATGATGCTTGCCGGCAACGTCTCGCTGGAGTCGATGGGCTTCAAGACATTCGGGTTTGCCGGCGGGCGTTCCGACGTCTGGGAGCCGCAGGAGGACATTTCCTGGGGACCTGAGAGCGAGTGGCTCGGCGACAATCGCTACAGCGGTGATCGGCAGCTCGAAAACCCGCTGGCCGCCGTCCAGATGGGCTTGATCTACGTCAACCCGGAGGGACCCAACGGCAAGCCCGATCCGCTCGCCGCGGCCCGGGATATTCGGGAGACCTTCGGCCGCATGGCGATGAACGACGAAGAAACGGTGGCCTTGATCGCCGGCGGCCACACCTTCGGAAAATCGCACGGCGCCGCCAGCGCGGATCACGTCGGCCCGGCGCCGGAGAGTGCTGACATCGTCGAGCAGGGCCTGGGCTGGAAGAACAGCTTCGGCAAGGGCAATGCCGATGACACGATCACCAGCGGCCTGGAGGGGGCGTGGACGACCACGCCCACGCAGTGGTCCAACGGCTACTTTGAGCACCTCTTCGGCTACGAATGGGAGCTCACGAAGAGCCCGGCCGGCGGCTGGCAATGGACCCCGAAAGACGCCGCAGCCCAGGGCACCGTGCCCGATGCCCACGACCCGAAGCGGTCGCATGCCCCGATGATGTTCACGACCGACATGGCCCTGCGGATGGACCCGAGCTACGAGAAAATCTCCAAGCGGTTTCATCAAAACCCGGCGGAGTTTGAGGTCGCGTTTGCGAAGGCCTGGTACAAGCTCACGCATCGCGACATGGGGCCCGTGTCACGGCTCCTGGGGCCCGAGGTGCCGGAGCCGCAGCTCTGGCAGGATCCCGTGCCGGCGGTGGATCATCCGCTGATCGACGAACGAGACGTGGCGGCCCTCAAGCAAACGTTGCTTGGATCGGGCCTGTCGATCTCCGACCTCGTTTCCACGGCCTGGGCGTCGGCATCGACCTTTCGCGGCAGCGACAAGCGGGGCGGTGCCAACGGCGGTCGGATTCGGCTGGCACCCCAGAAGGATTGGGAGGTGAACGAGCCCGCCGAACTCGCCCGCGTGCTGGCCACGCTCGCGCGGGTTCAACAGCAGTTCAATGCCGGGCGAACTGACGGCAAGCGGGTCTCCATCGCCGATCTGATCGTGCTCGGTGGCGTTGCCGCCGTCGAGGAGGCTGCCAAGCGGGCCGGACACGACGTTTCCGTACCGTTCACCGCAGGCCGCACCGACGCCACCCAGGCGCTGACCGATGTCGAGTCGTTCGCCGTGCTCGAGCCCACATCCGATGGCTTCCGAAACTACACCGCGAGGAAGATCGATCGCCGCGAGGAAGAGCTGCTCGTGGACCGGGCCCAACTGCTGACGCTCACGGCCCCTGAGATGACCGTTCTCGTGGGTGGGCTTCGCGTTCTGGGCATCAACGCGGGCAGTGGCCCGCAGGCCCAACTGGGCGTCTTCACCAAGCGCCCAGAGATGCTGACCAACGACTTCTTCGTCAATCTGCTCGACATGGGGACCGAATGGCGGAAGTCGCCGGTGTGCGACCACTTCTTCGAGGGCCGAGACCGTGCGTCGGGCGACCTGAAGTGGACCGCCAGTCGCGTGGATCTGGTGTTTGGCTCCAACTCTCAGTTGCGAGCGATCGCCGAGGTCTACGCGAGCGCGGACGCCGGTGACAAGTTTGTCACCGACTTCGTGGCTGCCTGGACCAAGGTGATGAACCTCGATCGGTTCGACCTCTCCACGGCACGATAGCGAGCCGCGGAGGCTTGGGAGGCCCGGCATCGCGGGGCCCTCCAGACCATGACCTGCCCCCGACGGCCTGGCCGCCGACCAACTGGTACCAGAGTTGGGTGAGCGGTGCGCCCGAGAATCGTCAGGAAACCCGCTCTCGGCCGATCGCCAGGAAGTCGGCCCTCCACAGCGACTGAAACACCGACTTTCCGAGCTGATCGAGTTCGGCCTG
>CAJBSQ010000257.1 GCA_903958265.1 uncultured Planctomycetaceae bacterium | reverse complement strand
GAGGCTGCCGCCAGCGCCCTTCACGCTGCCCTTGGTGTCATCGAGCGACCGCCTGGCTTCGGCGACGGCCCGCTTGGCCTCGACCAGCTCCACCGAGGCGCGGCTGCAGTCGCGAGCCCGCGACCTGAGCGGCCCGAACGAGAGCGCGAAGCCCTCGGGGAGGAGCACGTCGGGGACGCTCGCGCCGTCGACGTCGAGGTTGGCGGCGATCGGCACCACCCGCGACAGACCGGCGACCCCTACCTGTTCGCCGAACCGCCGCGCGGCGAGCCGGGCATGGCTCTCGGCACGGGCCGCATCGGCGGCGAGCCGCTCCAGCTTCGGTGCCTCTTCGAGCACCGCGGCCACCGCCGCCCGCTTCTTCCAGACGGCCGACTCCGCGGGCAGTTCGCGGAGCTGGCGGGCGAGCTTCGCGCGGAGCTTCTTCCGCGTCTTGGCAGTCCGCTCGAACCGCCGCAGCCGACGGTTGGCCAGCCGCCAGGCGTCGCGGTCGGCATGCACCAGCGGCACCGACTCCAGCGCCGAGAGCTCGTCTGATGTCCGCCGCCACTCGGCATGCAGCGGCTCGAGGGCCAGCACGCCGCGAACCACGTCCTCCGCCCTCAGCGCGGCCTCGATCCGTGGCTCGATGCTGGCGATCTCGGCGTCGAGGTGCGAGAGTTCCATCCACAGCCCACCGGCGGCCAGGGCCGGCGCGCCTGCCGCGGCGATCCGCTCGAGCGTTTCGGTGCGGCGGGCCTCGAGCGCTGCCAGCGGCGATACCGTGGGGTCGGCCGAGTCGAGCCGCCGCATGGCGTCGTGGAGGTGGCCGAGCACGCGGGCCACCGTCGAGCGGTCGAGGCCGGCGGCGAGTTCGTAGAGCCGGCGGCCGCAGCCTTCGGGCTCGAGCGTGCGGAGTTCGTGCAGCTCGTCGAGGCCGAAGGCCATCACGCTGGTGAAGGTGGTCTCGTCGATGTCGCCGACCACGTCTTGCAGATAGACCTTGTGGCGACCGGCCGGATCGTGGCGGGGATCGACGTCGGTGATGCGGATCAGGTCGCCGGCGTCGCCGCCGAGTCCGACGACGTCGTCGGCATAGCTCTCGTTGGTGACGGCGGCCAGTTCGGGGCCCTCGTGACGCCGCTCGATCGAGAGCAGCGTCCGCTCCGGTGGCATCCGCACCAGCAGTTTGCCCGCGCACGGCTTGCGAGCGTCGAGCACGCCGCGGCGAAACAATCCCTCGAAGCCGAAGAATACGGCACGGACAAACTCCAGGAGCGTCGTCTTGCCGGTCTCGTTGGTGCCGTAGAGCACCTGCACGCCGGGGCCGAGCCGGTCGATGGTCGTGTGGTCGAGCGCTCCAAACCGCTCCACGTCGATGCGTTCGATGAACATGCTGCGGGCTCCGCTCTCGGTCGGTTCAGGATGGACGATGCAGGGAGGACGATGCAGGGACGAAACGCGGTCGTTCAGACCGACTCGATCAGTTCCAGGGCGAGCCAGCCGGCCTCGCGGGCGTCGGCGGAGGTGAGGGTTTGCGACTGCTCCACCATCGTCACGATGTCGGCCAGCGCCGAGGAGAACGACGTCGTAGAGCCGGGGCGGCTGCCCGACCGGGTGTGGCCCAGCGGGGCCAGCGACTCCGACGGCTCGGCGACGAGATCCTGGCACCAGGTACGGAACGATGCGGGATTGTAGAGTTCGCGGACCTTGGCGAGCGTCTCTGCGGCGATCTCGCCCACGCGAACGCGTCGGGCCACGCTCGTCCCGCAGGCCACGGAGCAACGAACGAGCTCCACCACCGCGCCACGGTCAGCAGACTGCTGTTCCAGGTGCGACTGTTCCAGGTGCGACCAGATCGCGGTGGCGAGTTCTTCATCGCCGCCGGAGGGCGACTCGACCGACACGGTCCGCCAGCTCACCCGGTGCGTGGGCACCTCGTGCCACGTTCCGCGCCAGTCGCCGCGGGGCGCCGCGAAGTCGGCGGCTGGCGGCCGGTCGTCGTCGGCATCGCGAGCGAGCAGCGTGAGCGTGCAGCAGGCGCCGGGCGAGGCCTCGTCGGCGGCGCGGGCCTGAAGCGCGGGAAGGAAGTGCACGCCGGGCGGGAGCGACTGCGACTGTCGCGATGCCCAGATCCAGAAGGTGCCGGGCTGCGACCAGGCCGCAGAGGCCGTCGCCGCCGTGGCGAAGGCCGAGGCCGAGGGGGTGATCCGCGGCGCCGGCACCACGCCGAACTGGGGCTCGTCGGCAATCCATCGCTGCCGATTCCACAGGGCGTTGTCCCAGCCGATGACGACCCTGCGGTGCAGCGGCGACGGATCGCCCGACACCGACGCGGCCGAACCGCTGCCCGCCGGGCCGTGGGCCGAGACGATCTCCACCACCAACCCGCGAACCTCCAGCTCCACCGGCGCCAGCGGCGTGACGAAGACCAGGCCGCGGGGTTCGCCGAGCATCCGTGACAGGTCGTGGCATGCGGTCGCTTCGTCGGCCACCACGACGGTTCGGCATCCGTGCGATGCGAGGTCGGTGATCACCT
>CAJBSQ010000256.1 GCA_903958265.1 uncultured Planctomycetaceae bacterium | reverse complement strand
GTCATGAGGTCGACTCATTCGTGCCGGTACGGGCCCCAAGCCGTCGGGGCAGGAAGGCAATCAGTCATCTTTACGCAACCGCGCTTACGAAAGATCGCCAGCCCTCGAAACTAGTCGCAAAATCCCCAGGGGGCAAGGCATTGGTCGTCAGCACAGTCGGTCAGAAAGCGTTGCTATCAAGGGTTTCGCCGCCGTCCCGCGTGGCAATCGCCGTGAGCACCTCGACGGCCGCCGCTTCGGACACCGCCTGCACATGTCCATCGACGAACACGAACATGCAGAGGCCCGGGTGCGAGCCACCGAAGTAACTACCGGCAATCGAGATCGGGACATCGCTCACCGCGTATTTCGGCGACAGAATCTTCCGGCTACCATTCTCCGTTGCGCTAAAGCCCATCATCCGTCGCTGCGTATTCCGAATGCCGCTGTAGACACTTGCGTCCCCGTTTTTTCCACGAGGATCGGTGGGTGAAATCCACTTCTCGGCGAACATCGCGGTCTTGCTCGTACCATCTTTGACCTTGCCCATCGGCACCTGATGACGCGACGACAGCAGCACAGGCCCCTTCGCATCAGCAGGGCCGATCGTCGGGACTGCGGGTACGACGGCACCGTTGGCCTGGCTGAAGGTTGTGTCGCTCACCGGTGTGATTAACGTGCCGAACGAAGCGGCGTAATCCGACGTCGTGCCACCCGGCGTGGCGAAGTCGTTTTCACTGAGTACCGGCGGCGGCCGCGCCGGACAGGAATACATTTTCACTGGGGTTTGGTAGGCGGCCGGCGTCTGGGCTTGAACCACGCGCTTCAAGTCCCAGAGATCGGCGATCGACTTCTCCTCCATGTAGGGGAGAATCAGGGCCGCCCAGGTCGGCCACGAGTTGTAGTTCCCTGCCTGGCTGATGAGCGAGTTGTCTCCCAGAAACGAGGGCACGAGAAACCGTTTGGCACTCTCGTACCCGTGGGCTGCGAGCGATACCTGCCGAAGATTATTGGAGCACTGCATCCGGCGGGCCGCCTCACGTGCTGACTGCACGGCTGGCAGAAGCAGGCCGATGAGCGTGGCGATGATCGCGATCACCACCAACAACTCCACCAACGTAAAGCCATGCCGATCGCTCACGCGACGCCCACACTCGGCGGGCTGTTTGCTTGTTATGCGAGCCGTCCTCCAGCGGCCTTGAGTCGCCACTCGAGAGCCGGCCGCGGCGAGCACGCCCAGCAGGATGGCCCACCCGTTCGGCTCCGGAACGGCCGCCACCGTCCCCGACTGGCCCGCCGCGACGTTGTAGTTGCCCGTATTAAACAGGCCGGTCGTGATGAAGTCGGCGGCGTCGAGGATGTCGACGATGCCGTCGTAACGAAAGTCGCCCTCCAGCCAACTCGCCGCCTCACCCGTGTCGAACTTCCCAAGGGCCAGAAAGTTGGCGACGTCGAGAATGTCGACCGACCAGTCGAGGTTGGTGTCTCCCGGGGCCGCATAGGCCGCCGTCAGCGAACCGTCCCCGTTGTCGAGCCAGCCCACCGTCCGCGGAATACTGGAGGCAATGTTGGCCGCCGCCACGGTCGACGTGATCCCGCTGGTGCCTGTCCAGGAGCCACCGCTGCGGCCTTCGAGCAGTTCCGCCACGAGTTTGGCGGCCGACATGCCGGCGGTGATCGTCACCGCGCCGGCGGTGACGTCCACGAGACCGTTGCCGGCGAGATCGAGGCCGGCCACTCTCGTGGTCGTCTGCGGCGTGACCTGAGCGGTGCCGCCGGCCACCACCACGAGCCGGCTGGAGGAGAGCGCTGCGGCGTTCGCCAACCGAAGCGCGCCGCCCTGCACGCTGGTGCTTCCGGTCAGGGTGTTGGCCTGATCGATCACGAGCGTTCCCGCTCCCGCCTTCACGACCGGGATGGAGCCGGTGAGCGTCGGATACCCAGCCGCTTCCTGGGTCTGCGTTCCACTGGCCACGGTGATCGTGATCGTGGGTGGCGCCGCGGAGGTGAACACGAGGTTCAAGTCGTTGCCGCTCTGGGCGATGCTGAACACGCCGCCGGCGAGCCCGTTGGCGAATCCGCCGGTACCATTGGTGGCCGAGGTGTTGATCAGGAACTTATTGGCAGCGAATCCCGAGATACCACCGGCCGCGGTGGCGATCTTCCAGGTGAAGTTTTGGCCGGCGTCGAAGTTCGCTGCGCTGCCACTGACATCGGGGCTGACGCCGGAGAGCGTCCAGAGGTTGACCTTGAAGGGGTCAACGGACGTCGAGGCGATCGTGAGACTGCCACCGACGTCGAGGAGATCCCACGCCGCTGCCGCGCCGGCCGTACCCGTCGCTGAGAGCATCTGCCAGGTGTAGTTGCCTCCCGACCCGAGAGTCACCGCATCGGTGATGGCGAGCGTGCCGGGGCTCATGCCGGGCGATACCGTGGCTCCCGCGCCGACCGACATCGCGCCAACCACCGTGCCGCCTCCGCCCACGGTCTGACCCGAGGGCACGGCGTAGCTGCCTCCGGCAACGTCGGCAACGTAAAACATGGCACCGGGCGACACCGTGACGGCCGTCGACGACGCAAGCGACCCCGCCTCGCCGAGCGAGAGTGTGCCGGCCTGCACGCTCGTCCGCCCCGTGTAGGGCTGGGCGGTGCCGAAGGTGAGCACGCCGGAACCGGACTGCACGAAGCTGCCGGAACCGTTGATCACGGTCGAGAGTGTGATGTCGTCCGACCGCTTGTAGGCAAGCGTCGCGTTGTTCACGACCGGGCCGCTTCCGAGCGTGCCGGTCGTGCCCGAGTTGCCCACTTGCAGGATGCCGCCGCTGACCGTGGTGGTGCCCGTGTAGGTGTTGTCTCCCGAGAGAATCCACTTACCGCCGCCGGTCTTGGCCAGTTGGATCGACGTGGTTACCTGCAGGTTGACCTGATCGGCGATGATGGACCGAATGTCGCTGTCGGTGACGTTGCTTCCGCTGAGCGTGAGCGTTCGCGCCGAGGCGGTGTTGTCACCCTGGTAGTTGGTGTTGAACCGTCCATTGTCGTATGGATTCGATCCAGCGCCGCCAGTCGAGCGATTCTCCGCGTTGAACACGAGCGGTCCGCTGCCGTTGTTGGTGATCGTGGCTCCGCCCGACGCCGTGGTGGCGGGGCCGGCACCAACGGCGATGTACTTGTTGGTCGTCTCCCCTGTGCCGGTGTAGATGATCGTGCAGGTCTGAGTCCCATTGCCAACCTGGATGGGCAGGTTTCCGGCGCCGAGCGGGCTGGGCTCGCTGATATTTTCGAAGCGGTCGATCGACGCCGATCCCACAAACACCTGCATCTGCCCGGTGAACACGTTCTCGCCGCTCAGGAACAGCGTGCCGCCAGTGCCACCCTTCCGGAAGATTCGCCCCGGCGCATTCTCGCCGACCACGCCGCTGAGGATCAGATTATGCACGAGGCTGCCGAAGCTCGCCGTGTAGACGAGCGTGCTGTTGGCCGAGGTGAGCACAAGGTCGTTCTTGATCTCATCGGTCATGCTGACGGAATTCGCCGCCGCGGGATTCGTGAAGCGGATATCTCCGTAGAGCGTGATCGCGCTGCCCGAGAGCACGAACTGCCCGTTCTTGCCGGCCGTGCCGTCGTTGGTGAACTGAATTCCTGACGAGTTGCCGATGATGTTCGCCATCACCGACGTGACCGAGTTGTTGAACGACGAGGTTTTGTTGGTGCCCGAGAAGGTGAGCGTGTAGGTGCCCGTCGACAACGGCGCCGTGGACCAGTTGGCCGCGTCGGACCAGAACGTCGTGGATCCCCCACCGGTCCAGGTAGCGGTAAGTTGGGCGTCCGCCGCACCTGTGAGAAACAACGCCGCCGCCGCGACGGCCACGATCCGCTTCCACGAACCCATACTCACACTCCTCAGACTGTGTTGTGCGTGGTCAAATCTTCCGCCGCCGACCTCGCCGTGCCGCGATGAGCCCGGCCACGCCAGACGCGATCAACCCGAGGGTCGTCGTCGGCTCGGGCACGATGGTCAGGACGAGGCTGCTACCCACGACGTCGAACGTGCCAGTGTTGGCGCCGCCGAGATTCGCGTAACTGAAGTCACTGGCCGAGAACGTCGTGGAACCCGTCCAGGATGCGAGGGTGTAGATGCCCTGGGAAGTGGCGCTTCCCAGATCAAACCGGAACGCCGCACCCGTTCC
>CAJBSQ010000255.1 GCA_903958265.1 uncultured Planctomycetaceae bacterium | reverse complement strand
GACACCCGGGGTCGTGGTGGGGGTGATGGTCAAGGTTGGTGACGAAGTCACCGTCGGTGCGCCGCTCTTTCGGCTCGACGACCGCGATCTTCGAGGGGCTCTGGTCGTGCGTCAGGCGGCCGTGGCGGAGGCGAAGAGTGCCCTGGTGCGGCTGGAGGCCGAGCCGCGGCAGGAAAAGATTCCGGTGCTGCTGGCTGCGGTCACGGAGGCCAAAGCCGGCGCGGTGCGGGAGGCTGATGCCCTGAAGCGGATCGAGGAAACCTTTGCCCGCAAGGTTTCGACGGAGCAGGAGCTCATCGAGCGACGGGAGGCTTTTGCGGCGGCGGAGGCGCGGCTCGCCAGGTGCCAGGCCGATCTCGACCTGCTCGAAGCAGGCTCGTGGCAGTACGATCGCGATGTTTCCCGCGCTGCCCTCGGGCGGGCCGAGGCGGAGGCCAGCAGGATCGAGATCGACCTCGAGCGGCTCGTGGTGCGGGCCCTCGTCGCCGGCCGGGTGCTGCAGGTGAACGTGCGGCCGGGCGAGTTTGTCGGCACACCGCCGAATCAGCCGCTGGTGGTGCTGGGCAACACGGAGAAGCTGCACGTCCGCGTCGATATCGACGAGTACGACATCCCGCGATTCAAGCCGGGGCTCGAGGCCGCGGCTTTTCCCCGCGGCAACCTCCATGAGAAATACCCGCTGGAGTTCTGCCGGGTGGAGCCATTCGTGATTCCGAAGAAGTCGCTCACGGGCAACACGACCGAGCGGGTCGACACCCGGGTGCTCCAGGTGATTTACGAGTTTGACCCCACCGACCGGCCACCGCTGTTCGTCGGCCAGCAGGTGGAGGTGTTCATCGACGCCGCGGAGTGACCAGCTTCGGGGTTGCTCGCGCAGAACCGCTGAGGGGTCGTGACTGGGGCAGAGGCGAGAAGACTCGGCCGGCGGAGGCCAGGGCGTCAGAACCGCCAGCCGATACCGGTGTCGACGAAGTAACCCGCCGCGTCGCGGGTGAGACCCCATCCCATGCGGCAGCCGAGCTCGAACGTCGGCGTGAGCATGAAGTGTGTGCCGGGGCCGACGAACGGCTGCACCGACTCGTCGGCGAGGCCCTGGGTCCAGCTGCCGAACCACTCGGCGTGGAGTTCCCAGCGGTCCGTCACCGGGATCCGTAGAACGGCCGACGGCATCCAGCGATCAAACCAGCCCTCCTCGCTTTCGGCGTAGGCGTAGCGGATCGCGGTGTCGAATCTCCACTCCGCGAGGAGCTCCCAGCCAAACGCGTAGGTCGCCGTTGGCTCCGTGCCCCAGATGTCGCCAGCCACGGGCGTGAAGGCCTCCACGATGGCCGAACTTCTCGGTATCCAGCCCTCCTGGTCGGTCACCCGGAGTTTACAGCCGTAGAGGAGATTCGCCTCATCGCCACTCGTCTCGTCGGAAGGCGGCTCACCGACTTCGACGGCCGCGACGACGCTGCCCCCGGAGTTCTGCTCGTGGTTGAAGCCAAGCCGCCATTCGAACCGTTCGCGGACACCGATCCGCACGAGCAGTTCGGGGAAGCTGTTCGTTGCCGGCATGCCGCGATTGTCGATCCACACATACGAAGCCTCAGTGAGCACGGTGCCCACCTTCGCGGTCGTGGTCGCGGGTGTGAAGGCGTCGCGATCGGTGTCGAGTTCTCCAAACTCAACGGCGTCGACCGAGCCGACGCACGCGAGCCAGGCGACCGCGACGATGGCAGCCCTGGGAAACGTCGTCATGTGCTTCGCGCCGGCGGTCATGGCTATCAAGGTTTCGGCTCGGCCGCGGTGCGAAATACAGCCTGCGGGCAAAAAGCCCCGGATGGGGCCAGCCTGCGGAGCGGAGGCCTTGCTGGGCTGGGAAGGCTGGGTTCGCCAGGGAGAATGAGCGAACCTCGCGCTGCGAGCAGCCACCCCACGCTTGGGTGACGGCTCCTTCCTGCGCCGCATCGGCCGCTCGTCGCCCGGCACACGAGTGCAGACGTGCCGTCGAGAGCCATGTGAGGTGGCCGTTGCTGCGTTATTTCGTAATAAGTTCACCGATCTCCGCAATCGCGTTGGCTTGGTTCTGCGAGTCTCTTCGCGGATATACTCAGTCGCAGAGCGGGCATTGCACCGAAGCTGCCATCCGGTGGTTATCCGGATTCGCCGCCGAGGGGATTCAGGAGTTCAGCGCGTGTTCGACAGCCTGCACAGCAAGCGGGTCACACGGGGAGGCCCGCGCCTCCTTGATGGTTTCACGCTCGTCGAACTGCTCGTCGTGATCGCGATCATCGCGACCCTGATCGGGCTGTTGCTACCGGCCGTCCAGACCGCCCGCGAGGCCGCTCGCCGCTCGAACTGCAGCAACAACCTCAAGCAGATGGGCCTGGCGACGATCGGCCACGCCACCGCGAAGCAACGGCTGCCGCCGCAGTTCGGATGGACGCTGTCTGGCACCCGCGGCGCCTTCGGCACGGTGCTCTATCACGTCCTGCCCTTCATGGAGCAAGACGCGATGTATCAGAAGACCCGCGTGGCGAACTCGCAGTCGGTCGGGTTTTCGGGCTGCTCGTTCACCCGTGAGCCGGGCAACTACGACGTGCGGTTCGCGGAGATCGAGAAGGATTCGGTCCCGGCGTATCGGTGTCCGACAGACCCGACGCAGGATACGGTGCTCGCCTCATGGGGCTGGGCCGGGAGTTCGTATGCGGGCAACTTCCAGGTCTTCGGCCGCGATTCCTACCTTCCCTACCAGCGAGGCACCTGCTGTGCCGATGCGATCCGCGAGCGGTGGGAAGGCCGGAAGAAAATCGCCCAGATCAAGGATGGAACCTCGAAGACGGTGATATTCGCGGAGAAGTATTCGCAGTGCGCCCCGCCGACGGGAGGCAACCTCTGGGCCCGGTGGGATCAGATCGACGAATGGCAGCCCGCGTTTGCGTCGTTCGTCGGACCCTACAAAGACGCGAGCGGCACGCCGTGGACGGCCGCCGAGGTGTCGATCCTGATGTTCCAGACGGCACCGGCCAACGCGCTGAGTCAGTCGAAGTCGGGGTGCGTCAACTATCTGGCCCAGACTCCCCACACCGCGATGATGGTCGGTAACGCCGACGGCAGCGTGCGAACGGTGGATGTCACCATCGACCCCACGATCTGGGCGGCAGCGCTCACGATCCAGGGCGGCGAGAGCGCGGGTGACCTGTGACGGCCAGTCGCTTTCCAGCAGCCCTGCTCGTCGGCCTCGTGGCCTTCGCAGGCTGTAACGCCCGCACGGGCAGCATCTCGGGCACCGTTACGGTCGATGGGGTGCCGATCGGCAACGGGTCGGTGACAATCGTCGGAGAGCAGGGCACGCCGGCATCCGCCTCGATCGTGGCTGGTGAGTACCGCGTCGAGAAGGTGCCCATCGGGCCCGCGCGGATCGCGGTGCGATCGCTGCCCCCGCCGTCGATGATGGCTCCGCCGCCGAAGGCGGGCAGTGGTGACGGGCCGGCCACCGTGCCGCCGACCTTCGAACCGCTTCCCGACCGCTATCTCACACCCGAGCAATCGGGGCTTTCGCTGGAGGTCGTGGCGGGCGAGCAGCAGCACGACATCACCGTCACGGCGAAGTGACGATGAGCCGGCCGCGGCGGGCGGCAGCACTTCAGGGAGGGGCATCGCGGAGGTCGGCTGGCAGGTCCGCGACGTCGAGTCGCTCATCGGCCTCCGCCACCTTCCGATACGACGCGACGACTTCCGCCTGCTCGGCCGCGAGGTCGGTCGTCTCGAAAGGGTCGGCGACAAGATCAAAGAGCTGGGGGGCCTCCTTCTTCCAGACGATCAGTTTCCAGCGGTCGCCGATCACGGCCCGGCCGCGCTGGTGCACGATGCACACCGGCTGCGGACGCGACTCCGCCCCGGCTCCTCCTGCGATCGCAGCCCAGCGGTCGATGCCGTCCCAGTCGGGAGACGGCGCACCCACCCAGCCGACAAGACCGGCAAGCGTGGGAAACCAGTCGGCCGCATGCACCACCGCCGAGCAGCGTCGCGGCGCGAGCCTGCCCGGCCAGTTGGCGAAGGCACAGACCCGCACGCCCCCTTCCCAGAGCGAGTTCTTCTGGCCTCGGAGCGGATCGTTCTCGCTGTTGAGCGGCGAGTCGGGTACGTCGCCCACATACTGGTTGTCGAGCGACTCGATGCCGCCGTTGTCGCTGGTGAACACGATGAGCGTGTTCGACCGCTGGCCCGTCTCGTCGAGCGCTGCCACGAGCCGGCCCACCGCCGCGTCGAGCTGCGAGACCATCGCCGCCAGTCGGAGCCGAGAATCATGCCGGGGGTCTGCGGCGTCGAATCGAATGCCGTCGTAGAGCCGCTTGAACTCCGCGGGCGCATCGACCGGCGTGTGCACGGCATGGAATGCCACGGAGAGAAACCAGGGAGTCTGAACGCCCGACGCATCGGGAGCACCGCCGCGGATCCGTCGCTCCGCCTCGGCGGCGATCAGTTCCGTGGCATTGCCCGGTTCGTCGAGTCGTTCGCCGTCGCGGTGCCAGGTGTCTTCATACGGGCCGCGGCGATACTTGTGGGTCCAGGGGTCGGCCGCACCGGTGAGCGTGCCGTAGGAGTGATCGAAACCGTAGTGGTTCGGGCCCCACTCGGGCCGCGAGCCGAGGTGCCATTTACCGGCATGGAAGGTGGCGTAGCCGAGCGACCGCAGGGCAGAGGCGAGCGTGACCGTGCCGGGGGGGAGGGCCCGGAGGTTGCTCGGGGCGATCGCATGCGGCCCGAAGCGGCCCGGGTAGCGGCCCGTCATCAGGGCGGCCCGCGTCGGCGTGCAGACGGGTTGCACGTAGTGACGGTCGAGTTCCACGCCTTCCCGGACAAGCCGGTCCATGGAGGGCGTCTTGCCATAGCCCCCGTGCCAGCCGACATCGCCCCAGCCCAGGTCGTCGGCCACGATCAGGAGAATGTTGGGCCGCGGCGGTTCGGCGGCGGCCGTGGGAACGCTTCCGCGGGTGGCGAGCACCACCGCGGTCATCACCCATGCGGCCCACATGCCGCCCGGTGTGAGTCGCCTGCGCCGCATGGCATTCTCCCCGGGCGTGGATGTCGCGAAGGCCCCTGTCGCCGCCGTCGTGCGGAGATTGTGAGTGTAGCGGTGCATGCCGTTCGCGTCAGTGCCCACGGGATGCGGGCGGACCATCCCATTCGATGCACTGGCGACATCGCTTCGCTAAACTCTGAAGGTTCCCGGTCGGGGCTCGACCGGGAGGAGCCCGTCAAGGAGTTTTCGATGCCCCGCATCCTGTCGCCTTTCGCCTTTTGCCTGTCGGTGTTTCTGAGCACCACCTTCGCCGTCACCTCGCGTGCCGAGGCGGTGTCGCCAAGTCCGCTCCTCGACGAGATGAAAAAGGCGTCGGCGGCCTATGCCGCCGCGTTCAACACGGGCGACTTCACGGCGATGGCCGACCAGTGGACGCCGCGGGCGGAACTCGTCGAGGGGGGATCGCGGCTCGAGGGGCGGGACACGATCGTGGCGTCGATCAAGGCCTGGCGGGCGCGGCATCCGGAGGCGACGCTCGAGGTGGAACTGCGAGAGGTCGAACTGGTCGCGGAGCCCGTGGCCCGCGTCTCAGGCGTGATGCGGTTCAAAAAGAAGCCCGGCGACAAGGGGCTGGAGTCGCGGTTCACCGGGTTGCGGGTGAAGGAGGGGACCGTCTGGCGGATCGCCGAGTCGAAGGTGACGCCGGCCCACGCCGCCGCCCTCGACGACCTGGAGTGGCTCGTTGGCACGTGGCGGGCCGAGGTGGCCGATCGCGCCACGATCGAGATCACCTACGAGAAGGCGCTCGGCGGCTACGCGATCGTTGGCCGCACGAAAATCACGCCGAAGCCCGGCAAGGCCTCGTTGCTGCCCAACGGGATCGAGGCGATGGAGGTGATCCATGCCGATCGTGACGCGGGGCTGATCCGGGCGTGGGTGTTTGATTCGACCGGCGCGCGGGCCGAGGGCTTCTTCGAATGGGACGGCACCTCGTTTGAGAAGGTGATGTCGGGCACGCCCTCCGACGCCGTCCGCGGGCGGGTCGCCCACTGGGTGCAGACGATCTCCCCCACGGGCGAGGGTCGGGCGACGACGCACATGGTCGAGCGGTCGATCGACGGCGTGGCTCTGCCCGACGCCCCCCCGATGCACTTCAAGAAGATTCGCTGAGCCGAGCCGAAGGCCCGACTCGGTTACGAACACGACCCCTCAAACACGACCTTTAGGAGAAGGAATCATGCTGCGATCCGGAACATCGTCGGGCCGCTGTGGGCTGGTGATGGCAGTGGTGGCGATGGCCTGCCAGGCGCTTGCGCCGGCGGCGGCGTGGGCGCACGGCGGCGGAGGCGGCCACGGCGGTGGTGGCGGCTTTCATGGCGGTGGCGGTGGTGGCTTCGGTGGCGGCCGGCCGATGGGCGGCGGTGGTGGCTACGGTGGCGGCGGTCGCGACTTCGGCGGCGGTGATTTCGG
>CAJBSQ010000254.1 GCA_903958265.1 uncultured Planctomycetaceae bacterium | reverse complement strand
GGCCACGCCGCAGTTGTAGAAGCGATCGGGAAACCGCTCCCGGAACGTGTCGAACAGGCGGTTGCCGATGTCGCCGGAGAGGAGCACGATCCGCTCGTCGCGGGCGGCCAGTTCGGTGATCGCGGCGGCGAAAGCGTTTCTCATGCCGTCACCTCCGGCTGACCCAGTTCGGCCCGCGCCTTTCGCACCTCGTCGGCCGTCGGGATCCGGTAGTGCCAGTTGTTGTCGTCTTCCATGAACGACACCCCCTTGCCCTTCACCGTGTGCGCCACGACCGCCCGGGGCCGGCCCGAGCCGTCAGGCGGGCGGGAGAGCGCGGCGAGCACCGCCGCCATGTCGTGGCCGTCGACCTCCACGGCATCCCAGCCGAAGGCCCGCCACTTCTCGGCGAGGGGCGCCAACGCCATGATCTCGTCGCTGCGGCCTGTCGCCTGCCACTTGTTGTAGTCGATCATCACCGTCACGCTGTCGAGCTTCTGGGCCGGGGCGAACATCGCCGCCTCCCAGACCGAGCCTTCCTCGCACTCGCCGTCGCTCATCAGCACGAACTGCCGAGACGGCCGCTTCTGGATCCGTGCGGCCAGCGCCATGCCCAGCGCGATTGGCAATCCGTGGCCGAGCGAGCCCGTCGCCGCCTCGACCCCCGGCACGCACTGCAGCCCCGGGTGCTCCGGCAGCGCTCCTCCGTCGGTGTCGTAGGTATCGAGCAGCGCGGGATCGAAGAAGCCCCGCTCGGCAAGCGCGACGTAGAGCGCGGTGGCCGCGTGCCCCTTGGAGAGGATGAAACGGTCGCGATCCGGATCGAGTGGATGCTTTGGATCGATCCGCAGCGGCCCCCAGTAGGTGGCCACGAGCAAATCGACGCAGGAAAGCGACGAGCCCAGGTGGGGCGTCTCGGCGACGTGCGACATCTCCACGACGCGGGCGCGGATCCGAGCGGCGATCGCGGCGAGTTCGGGGATCGTGCTCATGGCTTGTGTACGTAATCGGCGGGCACGCTCTTCAGCCGGTCGAGGTTCTTCCTGAGCCAGTCGATCGTCTCGCGGATCACGTCCTCGACGGAGCGTTCGGGCTCCCAGCCGAACTCGGTCCGGGCCTTCGTGCAGTCGAGCAGGTAGGCCGGATCCTGGGCCAGCCGCGGAGGCGTGGTCTCGACGGCGTCCTCGAACCGCACGCCGAGCTGCCGACAGATCTCCTCGACCACCTCGCGGATCGTCTGGTTTTTGTCGGTCGCGAGATGGTAGACGTCGCCCGGGATGCCGCGGCGGGCCACCTCCAGCGTGCCGCGGGAAACATCGCTCATGTGGATGAACGACCGCACGCTCGTGCCGCCCCCCTCGAGCCTGAGCTTCTGGCCGGTGAGCACGCAGTACACGGTCCGCGGGATGATCCGGTAGAGCGGCTGCCCGGGGCCGCAGACGTTCGCCGCCCGCGTGAACGCGACCGGGAACCCGAAAGCCTTCTGATAGGCCAGCAGATTCAGATCGCAGGCCGCCTTCGACACGGCGTAGGGTGTGCTCGGGTGGAACGGGGCCGTCTCCTTCACCAGGCCGCTCGTGCTCCCGTAGACCTCCGGCGTCGAGATCTGCACGAACTTCTTGAGGAAGTCCATCTTTCGCAGCCGGTCCACCAGCCGGGCCGTGGCCACCACGTTGGTCTGGTACCAGTGCTCGGGGTTGTCCCAGCTCTGGGCGACCATGCTCTGGGCCGCGAAGTTGACCACGTATTCCGGCCGGGCCTCGCGGATCAACGCCTCGATCCGGTCGAGGTCGCGGTTGAAGTCGAGGGCGTGAAACGTGAACCGCTGATGCGGGGCCCACTTGTAGGGGAGCAGCGCCTCGTCGGGTTCGGGCGAGCGGCTGATGCCGATCACCCGAGCCCCGTCGGCAAGCGCGGTGGCGACGAACGTCGCCCCCGAGAACGAGTTGCTACCAAGGACGACGAAGGTTTCCGGGGCGGTGGTGGTGGGCATGCGGTTAGGTGAGGCGGACGGCCTTCATCGTCTTGATGTTGGAATAGCGGGTGTCGCTCATCGAGTCGGGAAGCTTGCCAGCCTTGAAGGCCCGAATCAGGTCGCGGGCGCCATCCTCGATCGTGTGCTTCGGCACGAAGCCAAGCACCCGCTGGATCTTGTCGGAGTTGATCCGGTAGGAGCGGATGTCATCGGAGGGCGTGGTGACGATCTCGATCTCCCCCTTCTCGGGCATCTCCTCGGCCACGACCTTTCGCACCACTTCCGCCGTCTCCGCGACGCTGTAGTTCTGGTAGCCGGCGTTGAAGATCTGCCCAGCGATCTTCTCGTCGGGAGCCTCGAGCAGGAGGCAGTAGAGATCGACCATGTCCTGCATATGGAGATTGGGCCGCATCTGCACGCCGCCAAACACCGTGATCTTGCCGTTGTTGACCGCGTGGTTGGTGAGGATGTTGACCGTGAGGTCGAGCCGCTGCCGGGGCGAGTAGCCGCAGATCGTCGCCGGCCGCACCGAGACGGTCGTAAAGCTGGGGCACTGCTCGGCGAACAGAACGGGCTCGCAGGCGGCCTTGTACTTGTTGTAGAGCGACACCGGCACCAGCGGGTGCTCCTCCGTCACCTGC
>CAJBSQ010000253.1 GCA_903958265.1 uncultured Planctomycetaceae bacterium | reverse complement strand
CATGAGGCTGCAATCGATCAGACTGCATCCGTTCGGCCGCTTCAGAGACCAGTCGTGGGACTTGGCGAAGCCGTTGGTGGTGATTCACGGACCAAACGAGCTGGGCAAGACCACGCTGCGGCAGGCGATCTTTCATGCGCTGTTCACACCCACGGACCTGACGCGAACGCGACTCGACCGAACCGTGAAGCCCTGGCTGCCGTTGCCCGACGGCGATCACGCCCACGTCACGCTCACGTTCGAACACGAGGGCACACGCTGGTCGCTCGAGAAATGCTGGGGTGCCGCCCAGATGAGCCGGCTCAGCGACGGCACGACCGCGATCGCCGATCCCAACGCCGTGCAGCAGCGGCTCGGCGAGATGCTCGTGCACGGCGAGGCCACGTTTCGGCATGTCTTATTCACGGGGCAGGCCGAACTCGAGCGCACGTTCATCACGATCCGGGAAAAGGAGCAGGCAGGCGAACTGCGGGACGTTGGCGACCTGCTTCAAGCCGCCGTCGATTCCTCGGCCGACGTGGACGAGAAGGCCCTGCGGCGAAAGGTCGCCGAGAAGATCGAGGAGGCTTTCGGCCGTTGGGACGAAACAAACGGCCGGCCTGAGCCGCAGAATGGCAAGGACAAGGGCCTCTCTGATCCTTGGAAGAAGGGCGTCGGTGCCATCCTGCAATCCTGGTACGCCTGGAAGAAGCTGCTGGCAGAGCGGGATCGCATCCTCGACCTGGAGCACCGGCTCGACGACATCAGCACGAAGGTGGCTGCGCTCGAAGAGGAGATTCGCACGCTGAATGCGTTCCTCGAGACGTATGGCGAACTTCGCCAGGGCCTTGCCGACCGCGAGCTGCTGGACGAGCGAATCCCGCGACTGATGCAGGCCGTGGCTGAGATGGCGGCCGCGTTCACGGGGTGGCCGCAGGCACAGGCCGCGATCGACTTCTGGAAGCAGCTTCGGCCGAATGTCGACACACAGCTTCAGGCGATGCATAAGGAGCGCGCCGACGCCCAGGCGAAGGTCAACGCGGCGGCGTTGCTGCAATCCTTCGCAGCCATCAAGGAGGCCAAGAGCGAGTGGGAGAAAGCCGTCGAGGTGGCGAAAGCTCATCCGCATCCGGGCGAAGACGGCCTCCGCGAAATCGACCGGCTCGAGGACGCCATCACGACCGCGGAGAACAAGCTGGCGGGGAGGTCGCTGTTGTGGCGGATCGAGTCGCAGGAATCCGCAGCGGTCGTGGTGGAGCGGGGCGCCGAGCCGGCGGAAACGATCGTCGTCGGGCCGGGTCCGTCTTCCGGCAAGGCCACCGCGCGGGTTCGCGTGTGCGCAGCAGGCGTTACGCTCACCGTGGAGAGCGGCGAAGAGGATGTCGACGCCCTGTTTCGCTCGATCGCGGACGACCGGGCCGCGCTCACCAGCCACCTGGAAGCGTGTAACGCCGCATCGCCGAAGGCCGCCCGCGAGCTGGCTGCCAGGCATGGCGACGCAACCGCGGCCGCCGCGTCGCGCACGCTGGTGTACGACGGGCTGCTGCAGGGCAAGACGTTGGAGCATTGGGAGACGGAGGTGCGGGCGATCGAGAAACTGCCCGCCACCCGAGCCCTGACCACGATCGACGACGAGATCGCGAGGATCACCAAGCAGCTCGCCGACGGCGACGCGCAGGGCGAAAAGCACGCGGATGCGATCAGGAACTGGGAGGCCCAGTTTAAGGATCTTGAGACACTCGCGGGACGCTGGCTTGCGGGGAAGACCGCTTTGCAGGGGGCCGAGGCGACGCTCGAGACCCTCCCAAAGCTGCCGGACAGCTTCGCGTCGGTGAAGGAGATTCTGAGAAAGCTCGACCACTCGCAGGGCGAGCTGACTGCGAAGCAGCAGCACCTCGGGGTGTTGCGGCAGGAGTTTGGCGAGTCGACCGGAAAACTCGGCGACGAGCGCAGCGAGGACATCACCGAGCAGGCCGCGGCGGCCGAGCGGGTGTTCAACCGTGCCCGAGCGCAGGGCCGGGCGTATCTGCGGATCGAGCAGGAGCTCACCCTCCTCGCAGGCGCCGTCGGCGTCGATCCGCTGGCCGATTTCAGCGACCGGGTGGCCGGCCT
>CAJBSQ010000252.1 GCA_903958265.1 uncultured Planctomycetaceae bacterium | reverse complement strand
GGGAGAGCAGGGCCGTGGCCGTGCCGTCGGCCGTCCGCACAGCCCCGGGATCGACCGCCACTGCCGCCAGGGAGAGCCCGAGTTGCACACCCCAGGCGGCCAGGGCCCAGTCGATCATCCTCACCAGGGCCGCCACGCTCATTCCCGGCGCGTTGAGATACCAGTGGCCGAGGAGCATGGCATGCACGGTCAGGCCGACCACCAGTCCCGCCACGAGCGCCTCGCCAGCGGGAGCTACTCCGGCATTGACCTGCACGAGGACGGTGGCGGTGGCGAGGAGGATCGCCACGAGGCTGCAGCAGGTCTGCCCCATGCGGGTCCGCTCGCCAAACCAGGCCACGCTCCCCACCCAGGCGACCACCGACGCCGCGGCTGCGACCGCCCACGCGGGGCCGGGCACCTCGATGCGGGCCAGGCAGGCGGCCACACTCGCCAGCCCGAGCACGACGAGGAGGTTGACGCGAAAGAACCCGGCGGGCACCAGCGACGAGGGCGTGAGCGCGAGGGCCAGTGCCATGCCCCAGCCGAACCGGCAGAGAAAGTCGACCAGCAGCCTCATGCGCTCTCCCGCGCGGGCGTCGCCACCCGTCGCCGTACTCCCCGGGCTGCTGCCATCACTCCCTGCGACCGCCGTAGATCAGCGACATCACCTCGGCTCGGCTCGACACGTTTGCGCGAAACACACCCTTCATGGCCGAGGTCACGCAGACGCTGCCGGGCTTGCGGACGCCGCGGATGGTCATGCAGGTATGGGTGGCCTCCACGACGACGGCCACGCCCTTTGCGCCCAGATCGTGCTCGAGAAGGTCGGCAATCTGCTCGGTCATCCGCTCCTGCACCTGCGGCCGATGCGACACCGCCTCGACCACCCGCGCCAGCTTGCTCAGGCCGAGCACGCGGCCGTCGGGCATGTAGCCGATGTGGGCGTGGCCCATGAACGGGAGGAGGTGGTGCTCGCAGACGCTGTTGAAGGCGATGTCGCGGACGAGCACGATCTCGTCGTACTTTTCGTTGAAGGCCTTCGTGAGGTGCACCCGCGGATCCTGCCGGAGGCCGCTGAACATCTCGGCGTACATCCTCGCCACGCGGGCAGGCGTTTCGAGCAGGCCTTCGCGGTCGGGATCCTCCCCGACGGCGGCGAGGATTTCACGGACGGCCCGCTCGATGCGGGCGTGGTCGACGGGGTGGGCTTCTGTCATAGGGTGCTTACTCTACCAACCGCCACGGATGCGCCACGAGGGCTGTGTGTCTGCGGCGGGACAAGGCCCGATGCCGACGTTGTCGCCCCGGCCCCACGGACCATCGGGACCACGCCGCCGTGGAGTCAGTTGTCGCTGAAGTCAGGGGGAAAGGTCCGCCGCCGGCCCCCGGCCCCGCGGGCGGCGATCGCCTCGATCAGGAGCCTCGTCCGCGCGAAGATGTCGGTTTCCGCCAGCAGCCTCAGCTTCGTGTCGAAATCGAGGTCGATCGTGTAGGCCACGATGTCGGCGAGCATGCCAAGCGTGATCTGGCTGCCGAGGAGTTGGTCGAGCTGCTCGTAGGCATTGGGCACCTGCGGCATCGACTGCTTGAACGCATCGAGCAGCTGCCGCTGCAGGGCCGCCGCCGCCGGCGGCGATGCCTCAGCGGGCTCCACGTCGTCCATGATCTCCGCTTCGACGACCCGAAACAGCTTCTTGGGCGGGAGTTCCCGGATCAGTTGCAACCGACGCACGCCGAGCACGAGCACGTTGTAGGTGCCTTCGTCGGTCCGTTGGTGCGTGGCGATCCGGCAGAGGCAGGCATGCGGCCGCAGGGGCGGGCGGCCATCGTAGTGCTCCTCCCAGCCGGGGGCGAGTGAGCCGAGGGCGATCAGGCGGTCGTCTTCGATCGCCTCCTCGAACATCGCCCGATACCGCGGCTCGAAGATGTGCAGCGCCTGCATCACGTGCGGAAACATCACCAGGTTTGGGAGCGGAAACAGCCGCGCAAACCCCGAGAACTGCTCGGGCGAGAAGGCGAGTGGCTCGTCAGACATGGGCATGCTTCTCGTCAGGCGGCGGGCGGCGTTGGGGGCGGATCGAGATGGATCTCTGGGAGCAGGTCTGGATTGAGCTGGATGTCGGGAAAGTCCTCGGTGCTGGCAGCGACCTCGGCGAGGCAGCGGTCGAAGTCTGCCAGGAAGGCGGTGACGTCGAGCCCGAGGTGTCGCGGGGCGTAGGCATCCAAATATCCGTGCACGCTGCCGTGGAGCTTGCGGGCTCCGCGAATGTTGCCGTTTCCGAAATGGTAGAGCGCCACCGCAGCCTGGATCATTCCCTGGTAAAACTTTCTTGACGGCCCGCGGTACTCCGTCCAGAGTGCCTCCCAGACCTCGTGGCTTTCGTAGTAATCGCAGTCGTTGAACTTCTCGATGCCCTCGAGATAGAGCGGCTCGTAGTCGCCGGTTGCGGATGTCATGCGGTGCCTGCCCTTTTCCGGGACGTCCGCGGCGAGCCGTTGTGGTGGCCGGCCGGGAGATCCTCAATGAATCGTAACACCCGGGCCCGAAAGGGTCAGTCGCCGAGTCTGGCTCCGGCGGTCCGCCGCCCCGGCCGAGAATCCATGGCGGCCCGCGCCGCCCGGGCCGCCACGATTGCCGACCGGCTGGCGGTGGTCCACCCCGGGGCATCCTGCTCGCTCGATTTCGACTCGCCGTACCAGCTGGTGATCGCCACGATTCTCTCGGCCCAGTGCACCGACAAGCGGGTCAACCTGGTGACACCGCAGCTGTTTGCCCGCTGGCCCGATCCGCGATCGCTCGCCGCCGCGAAGCCGGCGCAGGTCGAGGGCGTGATTCGGAGCACCGGCTTTTTCCGGGCGAAGGCCAAGAGCTTGCTGGGCTGTGCCCGCGGCCTCGTCGATCGCCACGGTGGCGAGGTGCCCACCACGCTCGAGGAGCTCGTCCGCCTCCCCGGAGTCGGCCGAAAAACGGCCAACGTGGTGCTGGGGTCGGCCTTCGGCATCACCTCGGGTGTGGTCGTGGACACCCACGTGGGGCGGATTTGCCGACGGCTGGGACTGACCAAGCACACCGACGCCGTCCGCGCTGAGCGAGATCTCGTGCGGCTGGTTCCCCGGGATCACTGGATCGGCTTCAGCCACAGGCTCATCGAGCACGGCCGCACCGTCTGTCCAGCCCGCGGGCCGAGGTGTGAGCAATGTCCGCTGGCAGATCTCTGCCCTCGGGTTGGCGTGAAGACGGCACGACCGGCCCGCTGATCCTCGGCGGCAGCGGCGGCTCGCGGCGCCCCCATGGGCAGGATGGCCGCCCGCCGCGTAGACTCTTGCTTCCGTCGTTTACCCGTTCGTGCGTTCCGCCTCCGCCACCGTACGGGAGCCATCATGATTCTCTCCGGCAACGAGATCCGGCAACAACTCGGCAGCAACATCCTCATCGAACCCTTCGACGAGGCCCGGCTGAACCCCAACAGCTACAACCTCTCGCTCCACGACGAACTGCTCGTCTACGAGGAGGTGGTGCTCGACATGCGGAAGAGCAACCGCGTCGAGCGGATCTCGATCCCCGAGGACGGCCTCGTGCTGACGCCCAACCAGCTCTACCTGGGCCGCACCGTCGAGCGGACCGAGACCCACAACCTCGTGCCGATGATCGAGGGACGCAGTTCGATCGGCCGGCTCGGCCTATTCGTGCACGTGACGGCCGGGTTCGGCGACGTCGGCTTCTGCGGCTACTGGACCCTGGAGATGTTCGCCGTGCAGCCGGTGAAGATCTACGCGGGCGTGCCGATCTGCCAGATCTTCTTCCACCAGATCCACGGCGACATCACCGAGTATTCAAGCGAGAAGTACCAGCACAACCACGACATCCAGCCGAGCCTGCTCTATCGCGAACTCACCGGCGACGGCGAGACGCCCCAGCAGATGCAGCTGGAGTTCGGCGACGCCGCCGGACGGGCGGCCGCGCTGGCGGCGCCGCGGGCAGCGAGGTAGATTTCCGCTCATGCTGTCTAAACTGCTCGCCTGGTCGGCCCTCGGCCTGGCCCTGCTGTTCGTGATCCTGATGCTGACGGCGATCTTCGCCGGGTCGTCGCTGGGCGACGCCGCCCCGCTGCTCGTGTACTGGGGGGCGATCCCGCTGCTCGGGATCGCGATCCTCCTGGCGGTCGTGCTCCTCGTGATCTCGTCATTCTCCTCCGATTCCTAGCGTGCGACGCCCGCACCGCCCGCGGGAGCCGGCGGAACCGGGCCTCGCGGAAAAAGGTGCATCCCATGCTTCGAACCCACACCTGCGGCGAACTTCGATTGAGCCACCTCGGCACGGAGGTGGCCCTCTGCGGCTGGGTCGACCGCGTCCGCGACCACAAAGGAGTGATCTTCATCGACCTCCGCGACCGCTGGGGGAAGACGCAGGTTGTGATCGGCCCCGAGAGCCCGGCGGCCACGCTCGCCGCGGCCCGCGCCGTGCGGCCCGAGTGGGTGATCCGCGCCCGGGGGACGGTCGGTGCCCGCCCCGCCGGCACCACCAACGCGAAGCTGGCTACGGGTGAGACCGAGGTGGTGTGTCGCGAGATCGAGGTGCTCAACGAGGCGGAGACGCCGGTCTTCCAGCCCGGAGCGACGGAACTGCCGGGCGAGGAGGTGCGGCTCGAAAACCGCTGGCTCGACCTGCGTCGGCCGGCGATGCACGACAACATGTTCCTGCGGAGCCGGATGGTGAAGATCATGCGCGACCACTTCGACGCGCTCGGCTTCATCGACGTGGAAACGCCGATGCTCGGCCGCAGCACGCCCGAGGGGGCCCGCGACTACCTCGTGCCGAGCCGGCTCGAACACGGCGCCTTCTTCGCCCTGCCGCAGTCGCCGCAGCTCTACAAGCAGCTGCTGATGATGGCCGGCTTCGACCGCTACGTGCAGGTGGCGAAGTGTTTCCGCGACGAAGACCTGCGGGCCGATCGCCAGCCCGAGTTCACGCAGCTCGACGTCGAGATGTCGTTCGTCGAGGCCGACGACGTGATGGGCGTGATCGAGTCGCTCGTGCAGCGGACCGGCCGGGAGATCCTCGGGCTCGACGTTCCGCTCCCGCTGCCGCGGCTCACGTGGGATGAATGCATGGAGCGGTTCGGCCACGACGCCCCCGACCTGCGGTACGGTTTGGAGATCGTCGATCTCACGGCCATCGCCGGCGAGAGTGATTTCCGGGTGTTTCGCGGTGCCGTCGAGAGCGGAGGCCGGGTGCGGGGCATCCGCGTTCCGGGGGCGGCGGCGAAGTTTTCCCGCAAAGACCTCGACGAACTCACCGCCGTGGCGATGGAGGGCGGGGCGAAGGGGCTTGTCTGGCTGAAGGTCGAGCCCGATGGAGCCTGGTCGGGTCCGGTGGCGAAGAATCTCGTGACCGTGGCAGACGCGGTTAGGGCGAAGCTCGGCTGCGAGCCGGGCGATCTCGCGCTGATCGTGGCCGATTCGTTCGACGTCACCTGCAAGTCGCTCCACATGCTGCGGAAGCGGCTCGGGGCAACGCTTGGCCTCTACGACCCAAACGCCATGCATTTCTCGTGGGTGGTCGACTTCCCGATGTTCGCGGCCGACGCCGAGGCGGGGGGCTGGGCGTCGATGCACCATCCATTCACGGCTCCCCGGCCAACCGACCTGGACCTCCTCGAGAGTGACCCGGCCGCCTGCCGCGCCGTGGCCTACGATCTCGTGATCAACGGCTCGGAGGCCGGGGGCGGCACGATCCGGATCCACGACGGGCCGACCCAGGAGAAAGTCTTCAAGCTGCTCGGCATCACGCCGGAGGTCGCCCGGGAGCGGTTCGGCTTCCTGCTCGACGCCCTGCGGAGCGGCGCCCCGCCCCACGGCGGAATCGCGCTGGGCATCGACCGCTGGGTGATGCTGTTTGGAAAGCTCGACAGCATCCGCGACGTGATCGCGTTTCCGAAGACGCAGAAGGCGAGCGACCTGATGACGGGAGCCCCGTCGGTGGTCGAGACGAAGCAGCTCGTGGAGCTTGGCATCCGCACGGTCGTCCCCCCCAAGCCGGCCTAACGGGCGGAATCGCGTTTTTCCCGGAGATTCGCCCGGTCGCAGGACGGCCAAAAAAAAGTTCCGGATTTTTTTGCCCCTCCCGTGCCTCTCTCTCGCCAAGAAGAGGTAGGGAGACACTTGTCATGGGCGCAGACGACTCGTTTCGGCCAGACTCCGCGGCCGGTCCGGGGGACACCCCCCGAGGCCCGCGGCTGCTGGATTGCGTGCGGCACACGGCTCGGGCCCGCCATTTGGCGGCGAGCACCGAGAAGGCCTACGTCCACTGGGCGAAGCGGTACGTGCTCTTCCACCGCAAGCGGCATCCGCTGGAGATGGGGGAGCGGGAGGTGAACGAGTTCCTGACGCATCTGGCCGTGAACGCCCACGTGGCCGCATCGACGCAGAATCAGGCGCTCGCGGGGTTGCTGTTCCTGTACGACGACGTCCTGGGCCGGCCGTTGGACCGTCTGACGGGCGTGGTGCGGGCGAAGCGGCCCACGCGGCTGCCGACGGTCCTGACCGTGGACGAGGTGCGGGCGGTGCTGAAGTGCCTTTCCGGCGACCGTTGGCTGGTCGGGATGCTCCTCTACGGGGGCGGATTGAGGCTGCTGGAGGCGCTGCGCCTCCGGGTGAAAGACGTCGATCTCGATCGCGCGGAGATGACGATCCGGGAGGCGAAGGGCAACAAGGACCGCATCACGGTGCTCCCGGAATGCGTTCGTAAGCCCCTGGCCCGGCATCTCGAGCGGCAGCGGCGGATTCACGCGGTCGAGGTCGGGGAGGGGCGCGGCCGCGTCGCGCTGCCGCACGCGTATGCGCGGAAGAATCCCGGGGCGGAGACTGCCTGGGCCTGGCAGTGGGTGTTTCCATCGCCGCAGTACTACCGCGACCGGGAAACCGGCATCTCCTATCGCCATCATCTTCACGAATCGGTGATGCAGCGGTCTGTCCGGGAGGCGGTGCTGCGGTCGGGCATCACGAAACGGGCCACGTCCCACACCTTTCGTCATTCCTTCGCCACGCACCTGCTTCAGGAGGGCTATGACATCCGCACGGTGCAGGACCTGCTGGGGCATGTGGACGTGAAGACGACGATGATTTACACGCATGTGCTGAACCGTGGTGGGAAGGGGGTTCGCAGCCCGGCGGACCGTCTTGGGGGCGACCCGTAATTCGGCCTGGAACTCAGTTTGCGTCCCGCCTGCCTGCGGCCTGAGCCATTCGTAGGCGCACGTCTTCGTGTAAGGCTGGCCTGGTGGCTTGGTGCCCCCGCCAGCCAAGGCCGGCCCTTCCGCAACAGGGCCGCCTCTGGGATCACGTTGGCCCGCATGGGACCACCCAGGGGCGTTATCCAGCGGATAAGCTGGATAACGTCCGTGACGACGAGGTTGTCACCGGGACCCAACTCGTGACGC
>CAJBSQ010000251.1 GCA_903958265.1 uncultured Planctomycetaceae bacterium | reverse complement strand
CCGTCCGGATTCGACTTCGCCAGGATCACGCGGAGGACCTGGTCAGCCGGCTTGTCCTGCTCGTCGAGGCCGAACGACTGGTTCTTCGTGATCCCCTCGAGCTGGAGATCGCCGCCGAGGATCTCCATCGGCACGCCCGTCTCGTCCGCCAGGATCTGAATCGACCGCTCCAGATTGTCCTTCGCGAACGCCAGCGTGATCTTCCGGGACAGTTTCCCCAGGGCACCCTGCGGCTCCTCGGGCACCGAGACGGCCGGTTTCGCCGCGACGGTCGCCCCGGGCGACTGCGCCAGCGCGATCTCCGCAGCCAGCGCGATGTTGTGGGCCGCATGCCGCGGCAGGTAGGCATTGAGCACCACCCCCTGCCCCTCCGCCCCCGACCGCAGCTGCGCCGCGAGCGTGCGGAGCATGGCTGGCAATCGAAGTACGAGCACGCGACCATACGGATCGGGATTGAGCGCCGCACAGCCGAGCTCAACCTGATCCGCGAGGCCGTCCACTCGGCCAGCGATGTCGCGGGCGAGCGTCTTGGGGGGCACGTCGAGCGCGGCCACCACATCCATCTCGACGTAGCAGTTTCCACCGAAGTGCAGCGAGAGCGCCGCCGCCGGCAGCGATTCTCCGAACAGTCGGTCCATCGGCTCCGCCAGTTTCGCCAGCGGTCCCGCGAGCACCGGTCGGCCCGTGTTGAGGAGGTAGTGCGGTGATCCGAAGAGCGTCACGTGGCGGTCGGCGTCGAGCATCCCGACGAGCGTCTCGAGGTCGCGGGGCAGCGCCGCCTTCAGTGATGTTCCAGACTCGGCCGCGAGCGGCACGGTCTCGCGGATGATCCTGGCGATCAGCGGCTCGCGGGCCGCGTCGACGGAGGCTACGGAGCCGAGCGGTAGGTCGCTGGCCACCATGATCCGCGGCGCGATCACGAGCACGCGGCCCTGCTCCGCCGCCGGCAGCCACAAGCTGAGCGTGGTCGTCTCAAACACCTGCTCTCCCGCGAGGTCGATCGTGGTCGTCGGCCCCCAGGCCCGGGCTCGCGCGGCCTCGTCGGCGGGGGCTCCACGCCCCTCGACGAACCGCACCACCCATCCGCCCACGACCTCGTCCGGTCCGCCCGCCTGCCACCCGGCCTGCAGCGAATCGATAGCGGCACCATCACCGCCACTGAGGGTGACAAGCGTGGCCATCGCCGCTTCCGCGGCAGGCCCGAGCGACTTCAGAAACAGGCTGCCCTCGTCGTCGGCCGCGAGATCGGCCAGCCGGGCCAGAAGCACGAGTTGCGATCCCGGCGGCAGGTAGGAGAGCGACGGGGGAGCTCCAGCTGTGGGCGACGCCCACGGCAGACTGGGCGAGTCGACAACGACCTGCCGCAGGACGACCGGTGACGGCGACGCAGCCGGCACCTCGGGGGCCGCCGCGGCCGCGGCCTCAACCGGTGTGGACGGAGGTGGGGCAGGCTCCGCCTGACGACCAGACCGGTCGCCCGACGCGGCGGAGCCTGCCCCGTCCCCAGCGGGCTTCTGCTGCTGGGATCGACGCGTCACAGGCCCGCGACCGCCGTCGGCCTCGCCGCGGTCCAGCCGGCTCCAGATCAGGCCCGCAGCCCCCGCAAGAATCGCGGCCGCGACGAGGCCGCCCATCAGCGGCAGACGGCTGGGTCGCCGCGTGCCAGTCGCCGCGGTTCGTCGTGCCCCGGGAACAGGCTCGGCGAAGGAGAAGTCGGGCACGGAGTCGTCGGCCGTGGGCCGCGGGTTCGCCGTCGGCCTCGCTTCCGGTGTTGGTGCAGGAGTCGCCGCGGGCTCGGCGAGCCCCAGGCACACCGCGACGGCAGCAGCGGCCTCGGCCGCGCTGCCGTAGCGGCTCGCTGGATCGCGGGCCATCATGAAACCCACCAGCTCTACCAGCGGCGGCGGCACGCTGGCCGGCAGCAACGCGGGGCCCGTCGTCGCCGCGGCCTGCAGGGTGTCTTGCGCGTCACCGTTCCAGCACGGCGGTCGGCCCGAGAGCAACGCGAAGAGCATCGCCCCCAAGGCGTAGACATCCGACCGCGGGCTGCAGGCTGCCGCGGGATCGAGCAGCTCCGGAGCGACGTACGCGGCCCGCCGAGCCAGCCGCGTCAGCTCGGTCTCACTCGCCAGCGGCGGCCGCAGGGGCAGCTGGTGCGGGTCGCCGGCCAACGGGAACTGCAGCAGCCGCACCCGACCGTTCCGCTCGCCGCCTCCCGGCGGCGGCGGCTCGCGCCGCAGGGCGTCGAGCGACAGGCTCCCGTGAACGCTGCCGAGACCGTGCAACTCGCCCACGGCCTTGGCGATCTGCCACACCAGCACGCCCGCCTGCTGGGGCGGCAACGGCCCGAGCCGCTCCAGTTCGTCGGCGACGTTGGTGCCCGCCAGCAGTTCGCAGACGATGAAGCGGCTGCCGTTGGCCTGCTCCAGAGACCACGTGCGGCCGAGCATCGGGTCGGCGGCGCGGTGGGCGGCGGTGGTGCGGCGGACGATCTCCGTCCAGAGCTCGATCTCGCGGCACCGTTTTCCGTTGAGCAGCATCACCGCGACGACACGGCCCGATGGCTCGTGCCTGGCCGTAAACAGCAGGCCATCGCCCTCGCGGTCGTGACGCTCGAGGAGGCGATACTCGCCGAGGAAGAACGGGCCGGTGTCTCCGATGGCCACCCGCCTGGCCTGCCACCGCGTGATCACACCCCGGCCGCAGAGCCAGGCCGCGATCGCCTTCGTGGATCCGTCGACGGCGGCCGAGGGCAGGGTCGCATGCTCGGCGCGGAGTGCTGCCGCCGCACCGGGCTCGAGCAGCCTGGTGCGGACGAGCAGTTGCCAAAACTCGTCGGGCGTGGGAGCGGGCACGGGGTCCTCGTCGGTCTCCCCCGATCGTACCGCGTGGTCACGATCGGCGCGAGGCCCGGCCCCACAGTACCGCTGCCCCGGCCCCCACACCCGGCTGCTATGATCCCGGCCCCTCACCGCCCCAGCCGGAGTCCCACGCCCATGCATGCCAACGAAGCCGCGCGGATCTATTTCGACAGGGCGGCGGCCCAGCTCGACCTGTCGGAGAGCATGCGGCGGCTCCTGCTGACGGCGAAGCGGGAGGTTCGGGTGCAGCTGCCGATCGAGCGGGATTCAGGGGAAATCGCGACGTTCATCGGCTACCGCGTGCAGCACAACGACGCCCGAGGGCCGTTCAAAGGGGGGCTGCGCTACCACCCCCAGGTAGACCTCGATGACGTGCGGGCGCTGGCGGCCCTGATGACCTGGAAGACCGCGGTCGTCGACATCCCCTACGGCGGCGCGAAGGGGGGCGTGACGATCGCACCGGCCGACTGCTCGCTCCGCGAACTGGAGCGGGTGACGAGGAAGTTCGTCGACGCCATCCACGACCTGTTCGGCCCCGACGTCGACATCCCCGCGCCCGACATGGGCACGACAGCCGACATGATGGCCTGGATCATGAACCAGTACGGCAAGTACCACGGCTTCTCGCCGGCCTGCGTCACCGGCAAGCCGGTCGAGTTCCATGGCCTCCCCGGCCGCGAGGAGGCCACCGGCCGCGGCGTGGGCGCGCTCACGCTCAAGCTGCTCAGCCGCCTCGGCCGGAAGATTCCCGGCACGCGGATCGCAATCCAGGGCTTCGGCAACGTCGGCACCCACGCCGCCAAGTATCTCCACGACGCCGAATGTCGGATCGTCGCGGTGGGCGATGCCACCAACTCCTTTCACGACCAGCGCGGCCTCGACGTGCTCGAACTGCTGCGGCACGCGCGATCCCACGCCGGCCGGCTGGTGGGCTTCGGCGGCGGCGAGGCGATCACCGGCTCGGAACTCCTCGCGGCCGACTGCGACGTGCTGATTCCTGCGGCGCTCGGCGGCGTGATCACCGGCACCAATGCGGCAGCGATCCGGGCCCCGATCGTGGTCGAGGCGGCCAACGCCCCGATCGAGCCCGCAGCCGACGACCTGCTGGCCGCCCGCGGCGTGGTGGTGCTCCCCGACATCCTTGCCAATGCCGGAGGTGTAACCGCGAGCTGGTTCGAGTGGGTGCAGAACCGACAGCACTACCAGTGGAGCCTCGATCGCGTCCGCGGTGAACTCGACCGGATCCTCGGCCAGGCCTTCGAGCAGGTCTGGCAGCTCTCCGCGTCGCGGCAGGTTCCGCTCCGCACGGCGGCCTACATGCTGGGCGTCGGCCGCGTTGCCCGGGCCACGGTGCTCGGCGGCGTCACCTGACGCCTCACTGCTCGCCCGCGGGCCGCGGCAGGCCCGCAGCGTCGAGCACGACCGACTTCGTCTCCATCGCCACCGGCCGGCCCGTGGCGAAGGTGAGCTTCACCACCCAGCCGGTCCACTCCGGCGGATCGACGGGATAGTAGTCAAACACGAAGTTGCCGAGGCTGTAGACAATCGGGCAGCCCGCGTGCACGTCGACGGTCTGCGTGACGTGCGGGTGCCCGCCGATCACGGCTGCCGCGCCGGCATCGATCATCTTCCGCGCGAGCACGCGGTCGGCCTCGCGGGGCTGCGGATGGAGCTCCGGCCCCCAATGGACGACGGGTACGACCGCATCGACATCCTTGCGGGCGGCGGCGATGTCGGCCAGCAGATCGGACTCCCGCAGGGGCGCCACGCCCGGCGTCGCCTCGCCCGCCGCCGACTTCTCCGCCTGAAACCCGTTGCAGCCCAACAGAGCAATCCGCAGGCCGTGTCGCTCGAGCACCAACGGCCGCCGGGCCTCGGCAAGCGTGCGGCCGCCGCCGAACTGCGGAATCCCCTCGCGCTCCAGCACCACCAGGCATTCGACGAGGCCATCCGGGCCGAAGTCGAGGGCATGGTTGTTGGCGAGGGTCAGTGCCGAGAAATACCGCTTCAGGTAGCGGGGGGAATCGTCGGCGCCGCGGAAGGTATACGACTTCAACCGCTGCGTGCCCCCGTCGCCAAGCACGCATTCGAGGTTGCCCACGGTGAAGTCGGCGTCGAGCAGCAACTCGGCACAGGCCGCGAACGGGTCGCGGCCCGAGGCGACGGCATGCCCGGGCCCGTTGTCGAGCATCACGTCGCCGACGAACACGACCGACACGCTGCCCGGGGCCGAGAGATGCCGCTCCGGAGGCGGCGACTCGGCCCGGACGCCGATGCAGGCCAGGGCAGGCAGCCACACCAGGAACCACGGACGCGGTCGTCTGTTCGTCATGCCGGTTCAGTGCCCCGTGGGCCGATACCACTCGCCGCGGAGCCAGTCGGCGACCAGTCGGATCTGTGTTGACGAGAGCGGCGCGATCCCGCCCTCTTTGGCCTTGCCGAAGCTCGGCATCCGGTCGTTGGTGTCGCCGTAAAACCGCGGGTGCGTCGGGTCGGCGATGATGCCGACAAGCCACTCGCGGCCGCCCCAGCCCGTGAGTTCGGGCGCCGAGCCCAGCTCCGTGCCGTTGTCGCGAAAAGCATGGCAACCCCCGCAGCGGTCGCTGGCGGCGACAAGCTCGCGGCCCTTCTCGACGAGGCTGGCCGATTCCTGCGGCACGGGCTGACCGGCCTCGGCCGCCATGGCGGCCACGACGGCATCGATGTGAACCTTCGGCCAGGTCGCCGCATCCGTGAGGTCGTTCTGCACGAAGTTCACCATGTCGCCCTCCCGGTGGGCGGTGGTGCCGAAATAGGCCGGCCCGGCCACCTCGGCGGGATCAAGCAGGCCCCGCATCCAGTCGGCCGATCCGAACCCAAACAGGTTGGCCGCCGACGACGTCGCGATCACGGCTGCGGCATCCTCGGCCAGCGGATCGACGTGGGCATGGCAGCTCGCACAGTGCTGGGCGAAGAGCCGCGGCCCCTGGCTCTTGGCGTCGCTGCGGACGAGTTCGAGCATGCCTCCGGGGGGAATCCGCTCGGGCCGGCCGGCCAGTTCGATCGCCCGCGCGGCGTCGGCCTTCGCCTGTTTGACGGCGTCGAGAAAGGCCTGCGAGTGGCGCACCCGCTCCAGCGTTTTCCACTGCTTCTCGATCGCCGCCGCCTTGCCGCGGTCTCCCCCGACGGCCGCGATGAGCTTGGCGGCGTCGCCCCCGGTCTGCTCGGAGAGCCGCTCGGCTTCCGCCAGGGCCGTCGTGTTCACCCAGACCGCGGCGTAGTCTTCGTTGAGGGCCAGCGCCGTGAGCAGGCCCACGCCCGCCAGGATCGCGAGCGTGAAGGCCACGTTGAACCGGTGGCCCAGCCGCCAGTTGCCGATGATCGGCATCAGGAACATCCCGGCCATGATCAATCCGGGCACGACGATCGCCCCGAAGAACTCCCCCGTGGCTCCCCAGCCCTCGAAGACTTTCAGGAACTGAAAGAGAAACAGGAAATACCACTCGGGCCGCGCGGCGGCGTAGGGCAGCGACGGATCGGCCGGCGCGCCCAACTCCGCGCCGAGTTCGCCCGGCACGACCGCCTCGCCCGCAAGCATCGCCCGCAGGGCCGGCATCAGGATCACGCCGAGCACGACGGCCATCACGGCCAGCATCGCCACGGCGTCCTTGAGCACCTGGTCGGGCCAGAACATCGCGTCGGGCCTGGTGAGCGGCTGCTTCGCGTGCAGGCCGTGCTTGCGAAACAGCGTCAGGTGCACCACGAGAAACAGCACGAGCGTGACCGGCAGGAATCCGGCATGGAGGGCGAAGAACCGTGTCAGCGTGTGGTGGCCATACTCCGGCCCGCCGATCACGAGCTGCTGGATCGACGGCCCGACGAAGGGCACGATCCCGGCGAGGTTTGTGGCCACGATCGTGGCCCAGTAGCCCTTCTGGTCCCAGGGCAGTAGATAGCCGGTGAGCGCCATGCCGAGCACGAGCAGCATGAGGATCAGCCCGAGCCAGAAGTTGACCTCGCGGGGCGCCTTGTAGGCGCCGTCGATCACCACCTGCAGCAGGTGGAGCGCGAGCAGCACCACCATCGCCTGGGCCATGAAGTGGTGGATGCCGCGGAGCAGCCAGCCGCCGGCCATCTCGTGCTGGATGTAGTAGACGCTCTCCCAGGCGGTCTGGGCGCCGGCGGAGTAGCTCGCCCAGAGGAAGAGGCCCGTGATCACCTGCGTCATGAAGGCAAACACCAGCGTGCTGCCCCAGACGTATCGCCACCGAGCCCCACCCGGCACCCGTTCGTAGAGCGCCTCGTGCACGACGGCCCGGTAGCCGGTGCGGTCGTCGAGGAAGTCGGCGAGCCGACCGACCACGCCCGGGCGGGCGGCTGGCGCGGGAGTGCGGCGGCCGTCGCGGCTCATCCCTGCACCTCTTTGGCGGCCACGCCCGCCCGGAACTTCTGCCACTTCACCGCCACCGTGCCGTTGTCGCCAACGCGGCATTCCAGCGAGTCCATCCGGCGGGGACTGGGGCTGGGGTTGACGATGCCACCGTCGAGCGTGAAGGAACTGTTGTGGCACGGGCAGCGGAAACAGCGGCCGGTCGATTCCATCTCCACGAAGCAGCCGGCATGCGGGCAGGTGGCGGAGAGCGCCTGCACCTCCCGCGAGCCCTGCTCACGCCGCAGGTAGACGGCGCCCACGGGCTCGGCAGCGAAGCCCGTCCAGGCGTCGACGCGATCGGTGACCACGGGATACTGCCGCGGCACGCCGTCGTCGGGCACGGCCGCGAGGTCGGCCACGGGGATGAATGTGGCCGCCGCTGAGCCCCGCCGCAGCGGGTCGAGAAAGGCCCAGACTCCGGCGGCAACCGGCACGAGCGTTGCCAGGCCGCCGCACATCACCGCCAGGGCCTTGGTGAGAAACCCGCGGCGGGAGTTGGCGGTGTCAGCGGCTGCCGGCTGCTCCCGCTCCTGCCGTTGCTCGTGCGGTTGCTCTTCCCGTTGCTCTTCCCGTTGCTCTTCCCGTTTCTGGTGGCTGTGCGTCATGGCTGCTCCTTCACGCCGGAGCGGACGGCAGCGCGAGCCACGCCTCGTCGACGGCCGCCACGACCCGCTCGTGGGCCCCCTCGAACGGCCCGTCCACGATCGTGCCCGCCGCCGCCTTGTGGCCACCGCCGCCGAACCGTCCGGCAAGCACGTTGCAATCGAGCCGGCCGCGACTGCGGAAGCTCACCTTGATTCGGCCGTCAGGCTGCTCGATCAGGATCACCGCGACCTCGGTGCCCTTCACCGCAAGCGTGAGGTTGACGAGGTCCTCGGTGTCGGCCGGCTGGGCCTTCACTTCCTTGATCTCCTTCTGCCGCACGGTCGACACGATCACCTTGCCGTCGTGCGAGGTCACGGCCCCGGCCAGGGTCCGCCCCACGAGGTGCAGCCGCGAGAGGGTGTCTTGCTCGAAGAGCTCGCGGTAGATCGCGGTCGGGTTGGCCCCCGCATCGACCAGCCGGCCGGCGATCCGGAAGCTCTCTCCGGAGACCGACGGAAAGCGAAAGCCCCCCGTGTCGGTCGAGAGGCCCGCGTAGAGCGGGGTGGCGATCCGTTCGGTGAGCGGCACGCGGAGACGAAGGCCGATTTCGTAGACGATCCGGGCCGTGGCCTCGGCGGCGGTGTCTTTGAACCAGCGGTCGGAGAGGTCGTCCTCGCTGACGTGGTGGTCGACCACCAGCACGCGGTCCCGCATCGACTTGGCCACGTCGCCCATCGCGCCCAGCTGCGCCCAGGCGCTGGTGTCGAGCACGATGAACAGGTCGCGGTCGGCGAGGTCGGCCGGCCGCACCTTCTCGGCGAGCGATTCGATCCTGCCATCGGGATCGATCCACTTCAGATTCGCGGGCGTGGCTTGGGCGTTGACGATCCGCACGTGCTTGCCAATCGCCTCGAGAATGCCCGCCATCCCCAGTTCGCTGCCGAGCGCGTCGCAGTCGGGACGCACGTGGCTCGTGAGCACCACGCGGCTGCAGCCACGCAGCACATCGAGCAGGGCCGACCAGTCGAGTCGCATCATGTCTTCCTGTTCGGAATCGGGTCCGTCGCAACGATGCGGGCGGCAGCCGCCACGTCGGCAGCGAGTTGGGACGTGAGCTCGTCGACCGATGCGAAGTGACGAGTGTCGCGCACACGGTCGAGGAAGTCAACGTCGAGGGTCATCCCGTAGAGATCGCCGGAGAAGCCGATGAGGTGCGCTTCCACCGAGACCCGCGTTTCGCCGAACGTCACGTTGGGGCCGACGTGCACGGCAGACGCAAACACGTCGCCGTCGACCTGCACCCGCGCCGCATACACGCCCAGGGCCGGCAGGAGCGTGGCGATGTCCGTGAGGTTGGCGGTGGGAAAGCCGATCGTCGCGCCGCGGCGGGCTCCGGTGGTGACCACGCCCGTGAGCCGGTAGGCCGCCGTCATCAGCGACCGGGCCTCGCCCACCCTTCCCGCGTCGATCAGCCGACGCAGCCTGGAACTCGACACCGGCTCCCCGTCGACGACCAGCGGGGCCACCACCTCGAGCTCCACGCCGTCGCTGCGGCAGAGCCTTTCAAGCATCGCGACGTCTCCGGCGCGGCGGGCCCCGAAGCGAAAGTCCTGCCCCTCGACCACCGCCCGGGCGCCGAACCGACCCCGAAGCACCTCGGCATAGAACTCCTCTGCCTCGACGGCCATCAAGGCGGCGTCGGCCGGCTGCACGCAGACCGCATCGATCCCCAGTTCGAGCAGGAGTTCCGCCCGACGGCCCGGCGTCGTCAGCGGCACCGGGGCCCGGTCGGGCCGCAGCACGCTGGCGGGATGCGGATCGAACGTGAGGGCGACCGCCGGCAGGCCCAGCCGGCCCGCCGCCAGGCGGAGTCGGGCCGCGATCACCGCATGCCCGGCATGCACCCCGTCGAAGTTTCCCACGGCCACGGCGCAGGCCTCGGGGGGCTTGCCGGAGCCGAGCGGAAACACGATCGGTTCGGGAATGGGCTGCACGGTGGCGGACGTGACCGAACGCGGCGCGACGGGAACTCAGCCCGTAGTGTACCGTGCCGACGGTATCATTGGTGTCACCCTCCGCGAGACCACCACCGTGTCCGAACTGACCGACATCAGCGACGACAGGCAGATTTATCTGTCGGCCGACCTCGCGTGCCGGCTGGCGGCGATCGACATCGGGTCTAACTCGGTGCGGTTGCTCGTCGCCGAGGCCCTCCGCGGCGGTACCTACCGGATCCTCGATGAGGAGCGGGAGCCGACGCGGCTCGGCCGCAGCGTCTCGTCGGAGGGCCGGCTCGACGATGAATCGATGGACCGCACCGTCGCGGCGCTCCGCACCTTCAAGGAGATCGCCACCGGCTACCAGGTGACGCGGCTGCGGACGATCGCGACCTGTGCCGTGCGGGAATCGCGAAACGGCCCCGAGTTCTGCCGCCGCGTTCGCGAGGAGGTGGGGCTCGAGGTGGAGGTGATCTCCGGCGAACGCGAGGCCCGCCTCGCCTTCTCGAGCGTGCAGCATGCCTTCGACCTGACGGGCCGCAACACGGTGGTCGCCGACATCGGTGGTGGATCCACCGAGATCGTGTTCGCGACCGGCGGCCTGATCGAGTCGATCTTCTCGACCCCCCTCGGTGCCGTCCGCCTCACCGAGCAGTTTGCACTCGGCGACTGCTGCGATGGTGTCGAGGCTGCCCGGGCCCTCGAACGGCTCGACGAGGAGATCGCCACCGTTCTCAAGAAGCGGACCACTCGGCCGCTCTTCGCTCCGCACCTGCTCGTGGGCTGCGGCGGCACGTTCACCACGCTGGCCGAACTCGTGATGGCGACGCGGCGGGAGTTCGACGTACCTGTGGCGGGCTACAAGGTCTCGCAGGCGGAGGTCCGCCATCTCCTCGACCGGCTGCGGAAAATGTCGTTGCGGGCCCGGCGGAGCATGCCGGGCATGACGCCCGACCGCGCCGACATCATCGTCGCCGGGCTCTCGATCGT
>CAJBSQ010000250.1 GCA_903958265.1 uncultured Planctomycetaceae bacterium | reverse complement strand
GGTGCGGCGGCCACAGAGACGAAGGATCTTGTCAGTATGACGCTCGCAGCGAAGGCAGGTCTCTCGGTCGTGGCCGAGGGCATGGGGGTGTCGGTGCCGGATGGCCGCGGCGGCGCGGCGCACAAGACGCTTCTGGAGAACGTGAGCTTCCGGATCGAGCCGGGCGAGTTCGTGTGCGTGCTCGGCCCCAGCGGGGCGGGCAAGAGCACCCTCGTCCGCGCGATGCTGGGAGACCGACCGATATCCGCCGGCAGCCTGCTCGTCGGCGGGCATGACGGGTTTCGTGAAGCCGACGCCCTTCGCGGCGCGATCGGCTACGTGCCCCAGCGGGACATCAACCCCGAGGCCCTGCCGGTGGAGCGGGCGCTCCACTACGCGTCGGCGGTGAGGCTGCCTTCACACGCGACCGTCGCTGAGCGGCAGGCGGCGATCGATCGGGTGGTGGCCGAGGTGGGTCTCGAGAGCGTGCGGCACCAGCCGATCGGCAGCCTCTCGGGGGGCGAGATGAAGCGGGCGAGCCTGGCGGCCGAAATGCTCGCCGCTCCGGGCCTGCTCGTGCTCGACGAGGCGACCTCCAGCCTCGATCCGGCCACGGAGGCCCGGATCATGACGCTCCTTGCCGATCGGGCTCGGGCGGGCACGACCGTGGTCGCCGTCACGCATCACCTCGACAACGTGGACGAGGCTGACAAGCTCCTGATCCTCGGCCATGGGGAGGTGGTGTGGTTTGGTACCCGGGTGGCGGCCATCGAGCACTTCGGGGTGCAGCGGCTCGCCGATGTCTACGTGGCCATCGAAGACAAGCCGCCCGGATTCTGGTCCGCCCGCTGGCGTGAGCGGCAAGCCAAAGACCGCCTCGTGGCGGACGCGACGCACGCCGGCCGCACGGCCGCCGGTGCGGTGGCGGAGCGGGTGGCGTCGCTCACGGCATTGTCGATTCCCGGCTTCGGCCGACAGTTCGCCACGTTCTTGTGCCGGGACCTCGAGACGGCGGTCCGCGACCGCGTGGGCCTACGCATGGGCATGCTCCTGCCGCTGGCCCTCGCCGCGGTCGTGCTCGCTGGTTTTTCCGCCACCACCTTCCGGAATCCACTCATGCTGACGCGGCTTCTCGACCCCGACGAGAAGCAGGTGCTGGCGGACGTGTGGGGGGAGGTCTCGGAGGCGATCGCCACCGAAACGGTCTCCGAGCAGGATGCCAGCATTCCCGCTCAGATCCGGGTGTTCCTCGACAGTCAGCCGAAACTGCTCGCCCATCTGCGGGAGCCGTCCACCGCCCGGATCGTTCGCGATGCGCTGACCGACACGGTTGCCGCCGCACCGGATCGGGAGATCATCGACCCAGGCGGCACGTTCAAGTGGCTCTCACTCATGAGCATCTGCATGGTGATCCTCGGATTCGTCACCGGATTCCGGGAGATCGTCAAGGAACGGCCGATGCTCGACCTCGAGCGGCGGCACGGCCTGCGGTTCATCGCGTATGTGGTCGCGAAGGTCGCGTCGCTGGCCGTCGTGCTCGCGGTGCAGATCGCGATCTTCAGGACCACCGTCGAGGTGGGGTTCATGATCCGCGAGGCGTTTGGAGGCGAGGGGCCCGCCGAGATCTACCGGCGTGGGCCGGTCGTCTCCGCGTTTTGCAACTGGCTCGCGGCGGTGGCCTGTGCGGCGATCGGCCTGATCGTTTCAGCCTGCGTCCGCTCGACCGACACGGGCGTGCTGGCGGTGCCGCTGTTGATCACGCCGCAGATCCTGCTCGGGGCCACGATCCTGCCGATCAAGGGGGGCGTGCTCAAGGTGCTCGCGATGCTCTTCTCGCCGCTCTACTGGGCCCATCGCGGCTGCCGCAGCGAGGGCGACGGGGTGCCCGTGTTCTGGCAGAACCTCGGCACCTACGACCCGGCCATCTGGATCCCGATCGCGGCGCTCGCCACGCAGATCGTGGTGGCGACCGCCGTCACGATCCTCGTGCTCCGCTGGCAGGAACGGGCGGCCCTGGGCCGCAATCGCCCCGTGCGCTAAACGATTCCGGCGGGGACGGTGGCTACCGCGGCGAGGCGTGAGGTGATCACAGGACTCATTGGTAAGCCCTGACACCACGCCTAAGTCCCACCTGAGCAATGCCCTACACCATCTCCTCGCACGAATCCGACCGGCCCTCGTGAAGGTCGGCGACTTTCCACGCGGGGATGCCCAGCCGCCGCTTGACAGGCACGGGATCCCAGCCATACCAATGGCGAAAGGCATGGTAGC
>CAJBSQ010000249.1 GCA_903958265.1 uncultured Planctomycetaceae bacterium | reverse complement strand
TGGGAGGGCCTCGGCTACTATCGCCGTGCCCGGCAACTGCATGCCGCGGCGCAGGCGGTGGTGGCGGATCACGCCGCGGAGTTTCCGCGGACGGTTGCCGGCCTGCTGGGCCTGCCGGGGATCGGCCGGTACACCGCCGGCGCCATCGCCTCGATCGCCTTCGACCTGCCGGCGCCGATCGTGGAGGCCAACTCGCGCCGCGTGCTCGCACGGCTCGCTGGGCACGATGAGCCCGTTGGCGGCGCCGGCGATGAACCGATCTGGGAGCTCGCCGCGGCGGTGGTGCCGCGGAAGGGCGCGGGCGTCTTCAATCAGGCGCTGATGGACTTGGGCGCGATCGTCTGCACGCCCGATCGGCCGCTCTGCGGCGGCTGTCCGCTGGCCGGCGACTGCGCCGCGCACGCCGCCGGCCGCGTCGCCGAGATTCCAGTGATGGCTGCAGCCCGGGCTCCGAAACAGATCCGCGAGACGGCCGTGGTGACGCGGCACGGCGACCGCGTGCTCCTGGTGTGTCGCGGCCCGGGCGAATGGTGGGAAGGGCTCTGGGACTTTCCCCGCGAGCCGCACGGTGCGGCGGGTAAATCGATCGGTCATGTGCGATACGGCGTGACGCACCACCGCATCGAGTGCGCCGTGGTGCAGCGCCGCGTCACGCGGGCCGCCACGCCGGCCGCCGAGAGCCGCTGGGTGTCGATCGCGGCACTCGAGAGCCTGGCGATGACGGCGCCGGGCCGGCGGATCGCGGCGCTGATCGCCGATCAGCCCGGCGACCGTAGGCGGCCCGTTACTGCGAGGCGAGCTGTCAGCCGCTCGCCACGGCCTCGCGGAGGAGCGCTGCGGCGGCCCGGTCGACGTGCAGCCGGCAGTCGGCATGCGCCTGCAGGATCGAAGCCGGTACGGTTGCCGTTACGGGCCCCTCGACCGAGTCGCGAACGGCGGCGGCCTTCCGCGAGTCGGGCACCGAGCAGATGATCGTCGTCGCGGCCATGATGCGGCGGATCGACATCGAGATCGCGTGGGTGGGCACGTCGGCGAGGGTGGCAAACCAGCCTTCGCCCACCTGCTGTCGCCGGCAGGCCTCGTCGAGCGCGACCGCGAGGTAGGGGTCGTTCGCCGCGAAGTCGGCCGGCGGGTCGTTGAAGGCGAGGTGCGCGTTCTCCCCGATCCCGCAGAGCACGAGGTCGAAGGGGCCCTCCGGCACGACCTCGGCGAGTCGGCGGCATTCGTGCCGGGGATCGCCGTCGGCTCCGATCCAGTGAAAGGCCGCGGGCCTCACCGGCAGAAGGTCGTAGAACCGTTCGCGGAGGTAGCGGCGGAAGCTCGCGGGGTGGTCGGCGGCGAGGCCGCAGTATTCGTCAAGGTGGAAGATCTCCACGCGTTCCCAGGCGATGCCCTCCGCGGCCGCCAGGGCCGCGAGCACCTCCAGTTGCGAGGTGCCGGTGGCGATCACCAGGGTGCAACGGCCAGCCGAGGCCAGCGTGCGGCGAACCGCCTCGGCCGCCTCCGCGGCGGCCATGTCGCCCAGGGTCGCACGGTCGTCGTGAATGTGAATCCTCATGAGATCCTTCCGTCTGGAGGAATGGTAGA
>CAJBSQ010000248.1 GCA_903958265.1 uncultured Planctomycetaceae bacterium | reverse complement strand
CTTCGCGAAATCGAGCAACACGCGTGCATGCTCCGGAGGAACGCGCCGACCCTGCGGCGGGCACCTCATCATACCGCCCCACTCGCGTCCTGCGGCCGGGCGGGCCAGAATGGAGCCCGGTATCAGGCACCCACGAGAAGGAATCGCCATGGCGTCGGTCGCGGTCGGTGACAGGGCTCCCACGTTCACGGCCCCGCTTCAGGACGGGGGTACCTTTGACTCGGCCGCTCTCCTGGGAAGGCAATGGCTCGTGCTGTTCTTCTATCCGAAGGACAACACGCCGGTCTGCACCAAGGAGGCCTGTGCCTTCCGCGACTCCTACGAGAAGTTCACGGCCGCGGGCGCCGAGGTCGTGGGGGTGAGCAGCGACACCGCGGCCAGCCACGCCCGGTTCGCGGAGAAGCACCGCCTCCCCTTCCCCATCGTGGCCGACACCGACCGCCGGCTACGAAAGCTCTTTGGCGTGCCGAATCCGCTCGGGCTGATTCCCGGCCGCGTCACCTACGTGATCGATCGTGAGGGCGTGGTGCGGTTGGCGTACAGCGCGCTGTTTGCCTCCGATCAGCACGTGAGCCGGGCACTCGAGGCCGTCGCGGCGCCGGGGACGTGAGGGCTCAAGCAGTCGCATCGATGGCGTGAGAAGAGGATCACTCCGGGAGGTGGTAGAAGCCGATCGCGAGGATCAGATAGACGCCGAGCAGTAGAAACCCCTCGAACCAGTTGGATTTTCCGTCGGCAATCAGTTCGCGGGTGATGATCGTCGCCAGCACGATCGCCACCACCTCGAAGGCCGTGAAGGCGAGATCCATCGGCTCCCCCATCAGCCGTCCGGCGAACACCAACAGCGGCGCGACGAGTAGCACGAGCTGGATCGTCGAGCCCACGGTGGCGGCCAGCACGAGCGAGGGCTTGCCGCGGCGGGCGAAGTGGAAGCCCGACAGCACCTCTCCGAGGCTCCCCGCGCCACCCAGCAGCACCAGGCCACTGAACGTGTTCGAGAGCCCGAGCTGCCTGGCCGTCGGCTCCAGCGCGTGCGACAAAACCTCCGTCACCAGCCCCAGGCAGCCTCCGGCGGACACCAGCACGAGCAGACTCCGCCAGACGGGCGTGGCGGCATGCTCTCCATCGAACTCCTGATCGTCGGGCAGGCTGGTGCCGCCGCCACCGCCGAATAGCGTGACCGCCACATTCATCAGGTACATGCCGATGAGGACAAACGACATCTCGAACGACAGGTCGCGGGTGCCTTCGGGCGTGCCGATGTTGAACATCGCGGGCACGATGAAGCAGAACGCGCAGATCATCAGCATCGAGCCGTTCACCGCGAGTCGTCGCGGATCAAACTTCTGCTCGCCGTGACGGATGCCTCCGGCGATCAGCGCGATGCCCAGGCTCACGAGCAAATTGGCGAGGATCGCCCCGGTGAGCGAGGCCTTCACGACCGACGCCAGGCCGTTGGAGAGGGCCACGCCGCCGATGATCAACTCGGGGAGGTTGTTGAGCGTGGAGTTGAGGAGGCCGCCGAGCGTCGGTCCTAGCCGGGCGGCGAGCCGCTCGGTGGCATCGCCGATCAGCCCAACGAGCGGTACGATCGAGATCAGCGAGGCCGCGAACACCGCCATGGGCGGTGCGTCCCACCAGGCGAGCCCCAGCGCCAGCGGCACGGCAACCAGCAGCCAGCGGG
>CAJBSQ010000247.1 GCA_903958265.1 uncultured Planctomycetaceae bacterium | reverse complement strand
GGGTGACCTGGAGAGCGGCGGCGCACACGGCCGCGGCCGCCATCTTGCCCAGTCGGCGGAAGCCACCCCGGGCCAGCCCCCTTGCCGTCGCCGCCGTCGGGCTCCCTGCCACCGGCAGGCACCCTCACCGCGGCAGCGCGAAACCCCGCTTCCGCATCAGGGCGTCGATCTGCGGATCACGGCCGCGGAACGCTCGGTAGCCGTCCTCCGGGTCGACCGTGTTGCCCGCGGAGAGCACGTGTCGACGGAGGCGTTCGGCGACGGTGGCATCCCAGGGACCGCCGGCCTCGGTGAAAGCCTCCCAGGCGTCGGCCGTCAGCGTGTCGGCCCAGAGGTAGCTGTAGTAGCCGGCCGAGTATCCGTCGTCGGCGAAGATATGGCTGAAATGCGGCGTGCGGTGCCGCATCACGATCTCCGCCGGCATCCCCAGCGTCGCGAGTGTTTCGCGTTCGAACCGAGCGGGATCGAGCGGCACATCGCCGGCCAGGTGGAGCCGCATGTCGATCAGCGCACTGGCCAGAAACTCGACGGTGCGAAAGCCCGCGTTGAAGGTCGCAGCCCGGCTCATCCTAGCGACGAGGTCGGCTGGAATGGGCCGGCCGGTCTCCGCGTGGATCGCGAAGCGGTCGAGCACCTCGGGGGTGGCCAACCAGTGCTCGAGCAGCTGCGAGGGGAGCTCCACGTAGTCGCGGGCCACGCGGGTGCCGGAGAGCGAGGGATAGGTCACGTCGGAGCAGAGGCCGTGCAGCGCGTGACCGAACTCGTGGAACAGCGTCGTCGCGTCGTCCCAGCTGATCAGTACGGGCTCGCCGGGTGGTGGCTTCACGAAGTTGCAGTTGTTGGAGACGATGGGCAACACCCGGCCGTCGAACTGCTCCTGGGCCCGCTCGTCGCTCATCCACGCGCCCGACCGCTTGCCGGGGCGGGCGAAGGGGTCGAAGTACCAGAGGCCAACGGTCGCGCCGTCGCGGTCCTTCACCACCCACACGCGGACGTCGGGGTGGTACACCGAAACGGACCCCGCCGCGACCGGCTCGAACTGCAGCCCGAAGAGCCGCCCGGCGACGAAGAACATGCCCTCCCGCAGCCGATCAAGCTGGAGGTAGGGAGTGACCTCTGACTCGTCGAGATCGAACTTCGCCGTGCGGACCTTCTCGGCGTAAAAACGGTAGTCCCACGGGGCGATCGTGATCTCGGCCCCCTCCGCATCGGCGAGTGCCTGCATGTCGGCGACCTCCTCGCGGGCGCGCACCACGGCCGGCTTCCAGACCGCCTCCATCAGCTCCACCGCGCGGTCTGGGGTCTTCGCCATCGAGTCGTCAAGCCGCCAGTGGGCATGCGTCGGAAACCCGAGCAGCACCGCCCGCCGGGCCCGCAGGGTGAGAATCTGCGACACGATGGCGTTGGTGTCGGTGGAGCCGCCGTGGTCGCACCGTCCGACGAACATCCGCCACGCTCGCTCCCGCAGGTCCCGCCGCCGGGAGTGGGCGAGAAAGGGCTCCACGCTCGAACGGGTGTTGGGCACCGCCCAGCAGCCCGGGCGGCCCCGCGCCGCCGCCGCGTCGGCCGCCGCTCGCCGGGCTGGGGTGGGCAGGCCATCGAGATCGGTTTCAGACTCGAGGATGAGCGCTGTGTCGTTCTCCTCGTTAAGGACGTTTTGCGCGAAGGCGGTGTGGAGTTCGGCGAGCTTCTGGTTGATGGCGGAGAGTTCTGCCTTGGCGGCTGCATCGAGCTTCGCCCCGGCGTGCACGAGGCTCGTGAAGTGGAGCCATGCCAGCCGCCGCTGCTCGGGGCTCAGGCCGGCGGTTGCGGCCGACTCGTGCACGGCGGCGATCCGTCGAAACAACCCCTCGTGGTGCACGATCCGGTCGCGGAACGCCGCCAACCGCGGCGCCATCGTCCGCTCGACGGCCTGGAGGGCGTCGTCGCTCAGGCAGCCGGTGTGCACGCCATACACCGCCATCACCCGGTCGAGCGTCCGCGCCGACCGCTCGAAAGCAGCGACCGTATTCTCGAAGGTGGCGGCCGCGGGATCGGCCGCAATCGCCTCCACGGCCGCAAGCTGCTCCTGCATGCCGGCCTCGAGGGCCGGCACGAAGTCGCCGACGGGCACCCGGCCATACGGGGGGACGCCTCCATAGGGACCCGACCACGGGGCGAGCAGCGGAGTGGCGGCGAGTGTGGGCGTGC
>CAJBSQ010000246.1 GCA_903958265.1 uncultured Planctomycetaceae bacterium | reverse complement strand
GTCCGCCGCGTCTGCCATTCCGCCACTCCGGCTCGGGAGAATTGCACTCCTTGGGGCACGATCCTACGAACCCGCCGCAGGCCATGCCAGCCATCCGGGCGGCGCGGCTAGAATGCCCAGGATCCCTTCGGTTTCCCCCGCGCTCTTTCCCCGAGCTCACTCCCCTACGGAGGCATCGTAACGCCGTGTCGATCAAAGACGCCTACAGCAGCGGACGATTCGGTCTCTCCTTCGAACTCTTCCCCCCGAAGACGCCGGAGTCGGAGCAGGCGATGTGGCAGACCGTCGAAGAACTCACGACCTTCGACCCAGCCATGATCACCTGCACCTACGGCGCTGGCGGATCGACGAGGGGCACCACGCTCGACGTGCTCAAGGGCGTGATGGCCCGCCACGCCCTGCCCGTGGCCAGCCACCTGACCTGCGTGGGCAGTTCCGTAGCCGAACTCCGCGAGTATCTCCGCGAGGCTCTCCAACTCGGCGTGGCGGCCATCGTGGCGCTCCGCGGCGATCCCCCCAAGGGCGAGACGACCTTTCGCCCGGTCGATGGTGGACTCCGCTACGCATCGGAACTCGTGTCACTCATCAGGGCGGAGTTCCCGGAGTTTGGCATCGTCGTCGCCGGCTATCCCGAGACGCACCAGGAGGCGGTGAGTCCTGAGGCCGATCTCGACAACCTGAAGCGGAAGTGCGACGCCGGCGGCGATGTGATCGTGACGCAGCTCTTCTACGACAACGCCGACTTCTTCCGGTTTCGCGACGAGTGCGGGGCCCGCGGCATCCGGGCGGCCATCGTGCCAGGCGTGATGCCGGTCACCAACTACACCCAGGTCCGCCGCATCGCCAGCCTCTGCAAGGCCCGGCTCCCCGACTCGTTCACTCAGAGCTTCGAGGCGGCCGGTGCCGACGAGACTGCCCAGTTCGACGCAGGCGTGTCGTTTGCCGCCAGGCAGGTCGAGGAGCTGATCGAAGCCGGTGTGCCCGGCATCCACTTCTACGTGCTCAACAAGTCGCCGGCGACCATCCGCGTTCTCGACCACGTCGGCATGAAGCGCTCGGTGGTGTGACGCGGCGCCTTGGGTACGGGCCCCGCAGCGTGCGGGCCAACCGGTCGCCCCAGGCTCCTTCTGCGGCACCATGCCCAACGATGATGCCGTGAAAGAACCGGCACCTTCTCGGACACAGCCACAGTTTCCCGCGCGGCCGGTTCCTATCGCGGTGGCTGATCGTCGTCCATGGTGCGAATGTAGCTCCGCAGCCGTTCCAGTTCGTCGGTCACGTGCCGGAGTTTGAGCATGTTCTCGACCCGCTTGACGAGTTCCACGCGGTTCACGGGCTTGGAAAGGAAATCGTCGGTACCCGCCTCCACTGCCCGCTCGATGTCGCCAAGCTCACCGAGCGCGGTGACCATCAAAATCATGATCGGGCTCGTTGCCGCGTCTGATTTCAGCCGCTGGCAGACCTCGAAACCCGAGAGCTTCGGCATCATCACGTCGAGCAGCAGCACGTCGGGCTTAAACGCCGCCACCTTGTCGAGCGTGTCGGCCCCGTCGACGGCTGTGGCGATCTCGCAGGTGACGTCGGAGAGATACACCTCGAGCAACTCGCGATTGGGCTCGTTGTCGTCGGCGATCAATACGCGGGGCATGCGGGGCTGGGAGGCGGCCTTGGACGTGGGCATGGAGACGTATCCGGGGGAACGGGGCCGGCGGACCGGCACACGGGTCAGGGCGACTCGAATACCGACTGGCTCTTCACGATCGCCATGTCGTCAGGAAACGTGTGAAAGGCCTGGATGATCAGGCTGCGAGGACGCGTCTCGACGTCGATCCAGCTCAGGGCTCCGAGCGCCACTCGGCCCCCCGACTCGAAGCGGTGGAGCAGCCCCCGCTTCGAACCCGCCTCCACCAGTTCCTGCTGAAAGGCCCAAAACACCTCCTGCTGAACCGACTCCAGCTGGAAGCACGTCTGGTACGAGGCTCCTCCCCGGCACTCCATCCGGTCACTCCGTTCGCCCGCAATGCGATGGGAGAGCAGTCGCCGCTTTTGGGGCAGGGGCTGGACCCCGCTCGTGGCCACTTCGGTGAGCGTCAGGCCGTCTCTCCGCCATGTCACCAGATGGCCGGCAGTGGTGATCGAGATCGTCGCCGTGTAGCTGCCGCGATCGATCGACCTCGTGCCGCGGATCTCGAACAACTCCGGGTGCAGCGTCCGCCCGTAGAGTTGGAACACCAGTTCGCCGACCTTGGGTCGCAGGGATATCACGTCATGTCTCCTCACCGCGACCACACAGCACGAACGACCGCGGAGTGCGATTCACCGACCCGCCTCGATAGACCCCAGTATACGAATCTCAGACCGCAACGACCAAGGTGAGACAGGCAGGCGTTCACAACAGCCCCACGAGGATGTCGTAAACAGCGTGCGTTCCGGCCGCCACGCCGAAGCCGCGGATGGAAAACAGCAGGGCGAAAAACAGCCCCGCCAGAAACCGGAACGTGAAGCTGTAGATGGCGAAGGAATCGCCCAGCGGCCCTACGTAGTGCGCCGCACTGAACAGCAGGCTCGAGGTCACGACCGCCCAACAGGCGGCGGGGACCGTCGAAAACCCCAGCCGTTCGAAACTCCAGGCCAACACCGGCAGTAAAAGCAGGCGAAACAAGACCTCCTCGTAGAGTCCGGCCCCGCAGAAGGCGACCAGTCGGGCGAGAACGCCTTCGTCAACGGCCACAGCCGCGGCAAGCGGCCAGAGCCGTTCCTGGAGCCGGGCGACGCCGATCAGGGCGGCGGCCCAGACCAGGCATTCCAGGGCCATGCCGGCCAGCACGGCCGGGCTGAATCGCCACTCGTCGTGCTCGATGTGATGCCAGGCCAAAAGCCCGATCACGGTGAGCGTCGGCAGCAGGAAATACGCACCGAAACCGAGGGCGTCCAGAAACTGCCGCAGCCACACGTCGGCCCCATTGCGGGGCGATCCGCGGCCCAGCAGCAGCACGCCCCCCTCGTAGGCCAGCACCAGCGGCATCGCAAACAAAAGGCTCGTCAACGGCGTCCGCGAGAGGCTCCAGTAACTCGGGCCCTCGCTCGCGGAGCCATCGTCCACGGCCAAATCCCGCGGGCCGCCCACGTCCATCTCGGCGTCGTCGGCGAGGAACCCGCCGTGAGCGGCGAATGGATCGTCATTCGGCTCCGACTCGTTCATGGCTGCACCCATTCGTCACACCACCCGGCGGGCCAAGGGCCCGGGCTCATCTGCGATCCCGACACAGCACACCATACGACGACCCGCGCCGACAATGCTTGCACGGTTGGCAGCAAAAAATCTTTTTTGTCAATCGGCTGTTTTCTCGGGTGGAAGTTGGGAGACCACTTCCCCACTTCGCATGTCCTTGACAACGGTCGCAGGCTCCACAGAATCACGCCATCGTCAGCGAAGGTTGTCAGCGGGTTCTGGGCACGACAGTGACGGCGATCTCCGGATCGCTGGGAAAACTCCGTCAGTTTAAAACCGCCGGAGTTTCCAGAACACCGCTTTCGAGAATGCCCGTTTCGAGAACATAGGGGGGCGACGACTTGAGGGATCGACAGTCGACGACCTTGGTCGTGGCCTGGATGTCCCCCCCGATCTCGAGTCCGTGACCGATCGCAGGAAGCGGCCCGCCGGCCGAAAGCGGCGGGCCGAAGCGGCGGAGTTTCGTTCGGACGGTGCCCACGCGGTACAATCCGGCGGCTCCGAGAGTCACGGGAGACGTCATGGCACGATGCCTCATTGGCTGCGGCTCGAATCTTGGCAAACGCCGCGAGCAGCTCGACCGCGCCCTCGAACTGCTCCGGTTCATGCCGGGCGTGACACTCCAGGCCGTGAGCCGCTACCGGGAGACGACGCCCGTCGGAGGCCCTCCCGGTCAGGGGTCATTCCTGAACGGCGCCTGCCTCATCGAAACGGAACTCCCGCCACGACAGGTGCTCGACATGCTGGCGGCCGTCGAGAACACGCTGCACCGCGAGCGGACGGAGCGCTGGGGCCAGCGGACGATCGACCTCGATCTGCTCCTCTACGAAGACATCGTCATGAATACCGCGGACCTCACGGTGCCCCACCCCCGGATGGCGACGAGGCGGTTCGTGCTCGAACCGGCCGCGGAGATCGCTGGTGATCTTCCCTACCCGGTCGGCGCCTGCACGGTGCGCGACCTCCTCGACAACATCTCCACGCCGCATCCGCTGATCGCCGTGGTCGGGGTGCCGGGCAGCGGCGCGGCCGAGGTGGCGTCGGCGATTGCCGACGCTGTGATGGGCCGCGTGCTCCATGCACCGGCCCCGCTGCCTGTCCCCGACGGCGGCCCTCCAGTGTCGCTCGCCCGCTGGCGGCAGACCCTCACCGCCTGGGCCGCCCCGCTCGCGGTGAGTCGGTGGGACGACGCGGCGCAGGCCACCATCGCCGACTTCTGGTGCGAGTGGCTGCCGGATGCAGCCGAAGACTCGCTCGACCACGACTCGCTGGCAGACTTCCGCAGTGACGTCGCCGCGGCCGCCGAGACCTGCGTCGCTCCGGTGGTCGCCATCCTGCTCACGGCCGATTCGGCGGTGCTCGAGGAGCGAATCGCGTTTCGATCCCGGCACGCCCGCGAACACACCGATGTGTTTGCTGATCTCGCGCCGGCCGCGATTCTCTGTGACCGGACCGGCGACGGCCTCACGCCGCTTCTGCGGATTCAAGACCGGCTCGTGCGGCGACTGCGGACCACCGGTGATCGTGGCTCCCGAGCGCCCAAGGCCGTGATCACGATTGATGCCGGAGACATCTCTCGCGCCGCTCTGGAAGCCATCGCTGCCGTCGAGGCGATGCTCTGATGGCGGGCCGCCACGCACATGCCGCCACGTCGATGGCGATCGTCACCGATCCGGAGGCCATGCGGGCGGAGGTGCTCGCGGCCCGGGCCAGCGGCCGACGGATCGGGTTCGTGCCCACGATGGGCGCTCTCCACGCCGGTCACGTGAGCCTGGTCGCTCGGGCGGCCGAGGCATGCGACGACGTCGCGGTCTCGATCTTCGTGAATCCCACGCAGTTTGGCCCGAGCGAGGATTTCGCCCGCTACCCGCGAACGCTCGAGGCCGATGTCGCCGCGGTCGAGCAGGGCGGAGCCCGCTGGGTCTTCGCCCCGCAGGCTGACGCGATCTACCCGCCGGGCTGGGCGACGAAAATCGTGGTGGACGGCCCGGCCCGCCGGTTCGAAGGGGAGGTGCGGCCCGGGCACTTCTGCGGTGTGGCCACCGTCGTCTGCCGCCTGTTCCTCACCGTGCCGGCCGACGTCGCCTACTTTGGCGCCAAAGACTGGCAGCAGACGCTGGTGGTGAAGCGGATGGTCTGCGATCTCGGCCTCCCGATCGAGGTCGTGGTCTGCCCGACCGTCCGCGAACCAGACGGCCTGGCGATGAGTTCCCGCAACGCCTACCTCTCAGCGGAGGATCGTGGCCGCGCAGCGGCGCTCTTTGAGAGCCTCACGGCGGCCGGGCGGTCGTGGCAGGCCGGTGAGCCCGTGGCGGCAATCGAGCAGCAGATGCGAACCCACCTCACCTCGCGGGGCATAGCCGTCGAGTACGCCGCCGTGGTCGATCGCAACTCGCTGGAGCCGCTGACCACGCCGCAGACGCCGGCGATCGCGATCGTGGCCGGCCGGATCGGAAAGACGCGGCTCATCGACAATCACCTGCTGCCGTCGCGGAGCGGCGGCTGATCGGAGTCGCGATGCGGTCGACGCTGTTCCACATCCCCTCGGCGCTCGAACTGGGCGGCGGCAGCGTGCCGCTGTTCGGCTGGGGACTCTTGCTGGCCGTCTGGGCGGTGCTGGGGGGCGCGGGCTTGGCGTGGGCGGCAGCGCGGCATGGCTTCGGGCCGGCCTGCCGGGCGCTTGGGGTGCCGATCCTGGTCGTCGCCGCGATGCTCCTGTGGATCCTGCCGGCGCTCGACGACGGTGCTGGGGTGCCAATCCGAGGCTACGGCGTGATGCTCCTGGTGGCGGCGGCCACGGGCACCTGGCTGTCGATCGTCCGCGGCCGCGCTGCGGGCTTCGACGCCGACACGATTCTCGCGCTCGGCACGGAGATTTTCCTGTGGGGCCTCGTCGGCGCCCGGCTGTTTTACGTGCTCGAATACCGCGGGCAGTTTTTCGGCCCGACGATGAGCCTGGCCGAGTCGCTGGCTGCCATCGTCAACATCGCCGGCGGCGGGCTGGTCGTCTTCGGGTCGCTGCCCACGGCCGCCCTCGCTGCCTGGCGGTTTGCAGCCCGGCGAAAACTCTCGCTGGTGCGGCTGGCCGACTGCATCGCCCCCGGGCTGCTCGTCGGCCTGGCGATCGGACGAATCGGCTGCTTCCTCAACGGCTGCTGTTACGGCGGCCCCTGCGACCTTCCCTGGGGAGTGCGGTTTCCGGCGGGCACGGCCCCGGCCGAGCATTATCCGGCCCCAGACGGAGGCAGCATTGCCCTGCATCCGGCACAGCTCTACGCGGCCATCGATGCCGCGATCCTCGCCGCCCTCGCCGTGGTCTCCACGCCCCTGTTCCGGCGCGACGGCGAGGTGTTCGCTCTCGTGCTGACGCTCCATCCGATCTCGCGGATTCTCCTGGAAATGATCCGCGTAGACGAACCGCCCGCGCTCGGCACGCCACTGTCGATCTCGCAGCTGGTGTCGCTGGCGTTGCTCGCCGTCGCCGCGGCGCTCTGGTGGTGGATCGGCCGCCAGCCGGCCCGCGGACCGGCCGGCGGGCTTTGACGGACCCGTGGGCTTTGACGGACTCGCGGACAACGGCGACATTGGCACTCCAGGCGGGTAGCCCTTCGCCCCGCCCCTGCTCGTCACCACCTGAGGCATCTCCCGTGACCGAGTCCAGCCGCCCTGCATCACCGGCCGATGGCGACGACGCTGCCGTGGAGGCCGAATGGCGCTCCATCGAGGCTGAGCGGATTGCCCAGGAACAGGAGGAGGCCCGGGAGGAGGTGCCCGAGGTGGCCGGTGTGAGGGGGAGCCGCCAGTGGCTCTGGCTGGCCCTCGTGGCCTCGCTGGGAGCCGGAGTGCTGGTGGCAGGGGCCGTGAACTGGCTCGGTCTCCGTCACACCCCCAACGTGACTGAGGAGCCGAACCAGGGCATGCCGACCGCCCGGGGAACGGGGGAACCATGACCGCGTCTCGACCGCACGGCCCGCCGGATGTGCCGGCTGATCCTCGATCATGCGTCACGATCCGGTGCCGCGAACATGGCCCGCTGGTCGTTGAGCTGCCCGCGGACGATTCCGTGCGGCTGCGGGTGACCGACCACGTCGGCCAGGAGTTTCTCCTACCCACCCAGAAGCGGGCCGTGGCCCTGTGTCGCTGCGGCCACACCGCCTCCCAGCCATTCTGCGACGGTAGTCACACGCAGTGCGAGTTTTCGGGGGCCGAACTGGCTCCAAGACCACCTCAGTAGGGGGTTCTTGGGGTTCTGCCTGGTCTGCCTACGGAGAATGTACGGCAGACGGAACTTGTTCCTGGGAAAACACTTAGGTCATGCGCGGGGACTCAAAAATGGGTCCCGACTGCAGGGAACGATCTGGACTGGCCTGCCCAACACCTGTAGGGTTGATCGGTTCGGGTGTCTCAGAATCACTCGCCGTCAGCCCTGGAAGGCATGATGTCTCCCCACCGGTCGAACTTCTATCAACGGAATAGCGTCGGGATCATGGCGATCCTGGTGTTTCTGCTCCCGATGGTGGTGGTCGGGGCGATCAAGGCCAAGGCGAACAACCGCAACGACGTCAAAGGCTGGCTCCCAGCCGACTACCCAGAAACCAGGACTTACCGGTTTTTCAGGCAGAATTTCCAGGGCGAGGAGTTCATCCTCGTCAGCTGGGAAGGCTGCACCATGGGCGACCCGCGGCTGGAGATGCTTGCCCGAAAACTGCTGCCGCCCCCCGAGGAGGCGTCGCGGATCGAGCGGCCGCTGTACTTCAAAACGGCCCAAACGGGCCCGCGGGCCGTCGAGCGGATGGGCCAGGATCCCCTGAATCTCGACCGCGAGGAGTCGTTCTCCCGGCTGACCGGCGCCCTGATCGGCCCGCCCCCGCCGGGGGTCGAGGCGGGCTCGGCCGCGGACGACCTCGACCAGCGGAAAACCTGCCTAGTGCTCACCCTGGCCGACGTGGCCCGGGCGAACCTCCACGGGGCGATCGACGAGATCCGAAAGGTCGCCACGACCGAGTGCGGCATCCCCGACAAGGCCATCCATCTGGGGGGGCCGCCGGTCGACAACGTGTCGATCGACAAGGCCGGCCAGACGAGCGTCACGATCCTGTTCGGCCTGTCGCTCGTGGTCGGCTTCTTCGTCAGCTGGTTTAGCCTCAAGAGCAAGACCCTCGTGGCGATGGTGATCGCTTCGGGTGTCTACAGCATGTTCGCCAGCCTCGCGGTGGTCTGGTACTCGGGCTACCCAGTCGACGCGATCCTGCTCACGATGCCGTCGCTGGTCTACGTGGCGACGACCTCGGGGGCGATCCACCTGGCCAACTACTATCGCGATCAGCTTGCCGAGACCGGCATTCAGGAGGGGGCCGCGGGGCGTGCGGTGCACCACGCGCTGCTGCCGCTCTCGCTGGCCACGGGCACCACGGCCGTGGGCCTCGCCACGCTCGCCGTGAGTGAGCTGGTGCCGATCCGGATGTTCGGCATCTTTTCCGCCATCGGCGTGGTGGTCAGTTTCGTGATCCTCGTGACCTTCATGCCGGCAGCGCTCGAGCTGTGCCCGCCCAAGCTTCGGATCGGCAAGTTGGCGGAAGGCGAGCAGGCGGCCGGATGGCAGCCGGTCGAGTCGAGCCGCTGGTGGGCCGTCGGCGAGTGGATCACGCGGCATCATGCCCTGGCGACCGCCGCCTGCCTGCTGCTGATGGCCGCGGTCGGCTACGGGATGACCCGCGTCGAAAGCAGCGTGCAACTCATGCGGCTGTTCTCCCGCAACGCCCAGATCCGCACCGACTATGCCTGGCTCGAGAAGCATCTCGGGCCGCTGGTGCCGATGGAAATCCTCGTGCGCATCGACAAGGATTGCACGCTCACCTTCCTGGAGCGGATGGAACTGGTCGGCGAGATCCAGCAGGAAATCGGCGTTCTCGATGCGGTGGGCAGTTCGCTCTCAACCGTCACCTTCGGCCGCAGTCTCGACATGGGCTCGGGAGGCGACGGCGTTGGCGGAGCCGCGGCCCGGGCGGTGGGCCTCGGCGCCCGCACCCGCCGCAGCGTGCTCAACCGTCGGCTCGTCGCCCACCGTGACGACTTTCTCGCCGGCGACTACCTGCGGGAGGCCTCCTTCACCGACGCCGACGGCAACCAGCGTTCCCAGGAACTCTGGCGGATCAGCGCCCGCGTGAGTGCCATTCAGGAAGTCGATTACGCGCTTTTCAAGGCCGACCTTCAGCAGAAGATCGATCCGGTGCTCGCCCGGCTCGACGACGAGGGCGTGAGCGGGATCACGGTCGATTACACGGGCCTTGTGCCCTTGGTCTACAAGGCCCAGCACTCGCTGCTCGAGAATCTCAAGATTGGGTTCATCTTCGACTTCGCGATCATCGTGGTCGTGATGATCCTCCTCTGCCGAGCGACCTCCGCGGGCCTGGTGCTCCTGCTGCCCGCGGCGTTCCCTGCGGTGATGGTCTTCGGATGCCTGGGCTGGGGCAATGCCCTGGCGAAGTGGATGCACGGTGGCAACCTGTTCATCGACATCGGCACCGTCATGGCTCCCAGCGTGGCTCTCGGCGTGACGGTCGACGACGTCGTGCACTTCATGCTCTGGTTCCGCCGCGGCATCGCCGACGGACTCGATCGCCGACAGGCCACCATGCTCGCCTACAAGGGCTGCGCCCGGGCGATGTACCAGAGTTGGGGCGTGATCGGCATCGGCCTCTCGGTCTTCTCGCTGTCGCCATTCGGACCGACACAGCGGTTCGGCCACATGATGCTGGCGATGCTCACGGTCGCCATGGTGGGCAACCTCGTGCTCCTGCCGGCCATGCTCTCAGGTCCGCTGGGCGCGGTGTTTGCCTGGAGCGTGCTGCGGATCGAGCGAAAGAAGGCGGCCAAGGCCGGCCGCCGCCGCGTGATCACGGACCCGGGCAGCGACGCCCTGCCGGCGCCCCACGTGACGCCCGGCCCGGCGAAGCAGGTCGTTCATGCCTGAGGCTTCCGAGGCGGCGGCTGCCGTGCAGGGCCTACCGACGGCGACCGTGGTGCTCAAGCCGAAGCGGGCCCGTCCGTTTTTTGGCCGCCACCCCTGGGTGCTCGATTCGGCGGTCGCGAAGGTCGAAGGCCAACCGGCCGACGGCGACGTGGTCGACCTGGCAACGCACGACGGCCACTTCGTGGCGCGGGGCTTGTGGAACTCGCAGAGCCGGATGCGGGTGCGGCTCTATGCCTTCGATGCCAGCACCAAACTCGATGCCGAACTCTGGCACGCCCGACTTGCCTCGGCGCTCGCGCTGCGGAAGACCCTCGGCCTCGACGAGCGGGCGGGGGCCACTCGGCTGGTCAACAGCGAAGGGGACGACCTCTCCGGACTGATCGTCGACCGGTACGGCGAGTACCTCGCGGTGCAGGTCACCGCGCTGGCGATGGCCGTCCGGCTCGACACCCTCTGCGACGCGCTCGAGTCGCTCGTCGCACCCCGGGGAATCCTCCTACGAGGCGCAGAACGGGGCCTGGCAAAACTCGAGGGCCTCTCGCTGGTCGACCGCGTCGTCCGCGGCGCGGCGCCAGTCGGGCCGATCTTCGTCCACGAGCACGGCCTGAAGTTCGGCGTCGATCTCGCCGAAGGGCAGAAGACCGGCTACTACCTCGACCAGCGGGAGAACCGGCAGGCGGCGGCCCGCTATGCCCGCGGCCGCCGCGTGCTCGACATGTTCTGCTATTCCGGCGGCTTCGCCGTGGCCTGCGCGGTGTCGGGCGGCGCCCGCAGCGTGCTGGCCGTCGACACCAGCGCCAAGGCGGCAGCCCTCGCCCGGGCCAACGCCGAGCTCAACGGGGCCGCCAACGTGACGGTCGAGGCAGTCGACGCCTTCGAGAAGCTTGACGCCCTCGCCGCCGCCGGCGAGCGATTCGGGATGGTGATCCTCGATCCGCCGAAGTTTGCCCGCAGTCGTTCCACGGTGGACGACGCCCTGCGGGCCTACCACCGCATCAACCGCGTGGCCGTGGGACTGCTCGAGCCCGGGGGCATCCTCGTGACCTGCTCCTGTTCCGGGTCGGTGTCGCGGGACGACTTCCTCCAGATGCTCTCCGGCGTCGCCCAGCGGTCGGCCCGGCCGATCCAGCTCCTCGAATGCCGGGGTGCTGCCGCCGACCACCCGGTGAGCGCCAGCTGCCTCGAAGGCGAGTATCTCACCTGCGTGATTGCCCGCGTGCCATAACGCGGCTCACGGGAGCTCGAAGCGAAACTGCTGTTCGCCGCAGCGGAAGAAGCAGTGGTTGGTGAGCGCCACGGTGGCCACCGATACCCAGACGCCGTTGCGGGTCGTCTCGGCGGCGATCACCCAGGTGCCGTCCCGCTGCCTGCCGAGATGGGCGTGGCGATCGGCGAGGAGCGGGTCGTCGAGTTCGATGTCCGCACCGCCCCCCAGCCGGCCGATGGAGAGATCGTCGACCCGCAGCGGAAGTTCGAGGGCCGCCGCCTTCTGGGCCGCCTCGACCAGCATCGGCCAGACACCGTGGGCCGGCCGGGTGGCATCGATCTGCCGAGTGGCGGAGGGATTCATCCCGCGGCTGGGAACGAGCGGATTGCGGAGCCGGAATCGCCGGCCGCCGAGAATCACGAGCGCCTCCGCATGGAGGACTGCCCGACCACAGCGGACGAACGTCCCGTTGACGCTCCCCAGGTCGATCAGCTGCCACTGGTAGCCCCCCTTCCACGGCACGCGGCGGATCTCGGCATGCTGGCCGGAGATCGCCGGGTCGTTGGGTAGCACGAGTTCGCCCACCGTCCGGCCGATCGTGAAGGCCTCGCCGCGCAGCCGAAAGCTCTCGCCCTGCTGCTGGGATCCGTCGTCGAGCACGGTCAGCACCGGCACGGGTGGCCGCAGCGCAGGACGAAACTCGTGGACATCCTCCCGGGCAAAGGGCAGGGAGGGGCCGTCACTCCGCGACTCGGTCGTCAGCAGCCAGCGGAGCGCCCGGCGGTCTTCGATCTCCGGCTGCGGCGGGCCGTCACCCGCTCGGTCAGAGGATGGTGGCATGTATGAGTCCTCGTGAGCCCCGACAGAGATTGTACTGCCGAGCCGCCCCCCCGGCTTGGCGATGATCTCCTGCCTGGCTAGGCTGCGAAGGTCTGGTGGCCATACACGCTTCAGCCCCATGGGCATCTCCGGCCATGCATCCGCCCCAGTTCGGCCCCTATCGCGTGGTTCGGCTCCTCGGGCAAGGAGGCATGGGCGCCGTCTACGAGGCCACCGACATCGCGACGGGCCAGACCGTGGCCATCAAGACGCTGCCGCAGCACCTCGCCGGCAACCAGACGCTGCGGGCGCGGTTTCAGTCCGAGATCGACACCCTGATGAGCCTCCGGCACCCAGGCATCGCCCAGCTGCTGGGATTCGGGGAGCAGGACGGCCTTCCTTTCTTTGCGATGGAGTTCGTCGGTGGCAGGACGCTCGAAGAACTGCTCCGCTCCGGCCGCCGCTTCTCCTGGCAGGACACGGTCGCGGTCACCCGTGAGATGCTTCTTGCCCTGAAGTCGGCCCACGACCACGGCGTGGTGCATCGCGATCTCAAGCCGGCCAACCTGATGTTCCCCGCGGCCCCCGGGGGCGGATTCCACGTCAAGCTGACCGACTTCGGGATCGCCCGCATCTTCGGCGAGGCGGGGCACACGCGAAGCGGCATCGTGATCGGCACGCCGGAATACATGGCCCCCGAACAGGCCGCTGGCTTGCCGGTCGATCATCGGGCCGACCTCTACTGTGTGGGCCTCGTGATGTTTGCGATGATGACGGGCGAGCCGCCGTTCCACGGCCGCGGTCTCGACGACGTGATCCAGCGGCAGCGGCTGCAGCGGCCGCCGCGGCTCGCCACGCTCGTGCCGGGCGTGCCCCCCGCGCTGGACGAGCTGCTCGAGCGGCTGCTCGATAAGTCCCCGGCCAACAGGCCCGCGACCGCGGCGGTCGTCACGCGGCTGCTCGGCGAGATCGCCTCGGCGGCGAGCCCTCGGCAGCAAGCCCAGACGCTCGTGGCCACCCAGCCCATGACGGGCCGCCGGCCCGATCGGCACGCTGACGACGTGGTCGCCAGGCAGCCGCCAGATCCACAGGCGGCCACGTTGGCCATGGAGACCACCCACCAGCCCGCTCCGGCCAGGCCCGCCGCCGACGCTGCGGCCGGGTTGTCCGACACGGCCCGATCGACGTTCACCACGGTCGAGGCCCTCGATCGGTCGAATCGCGACCGCGAGGCCCGCCGGCAATGGTGGCGGATCGTTTTCGGCACGCTCGCGGCGTCCGCGGTGCTGCTTGTTGCCGGGATTGGCTCATGGCGGCTGGGCCGAAGCATGCTCTGGCCCTCCGCGGACCAGCAGTACGAGACGATCCTGCAGATCGTGGGCAACCCCGCCGACCTCCGCGACCCGTGCCGGCTCATCAAGGCTTTTCTGATAAAGCACCCGACAAACTCCCACGCCGACGACGTCCGGAGCCTCGGCCGCGAGCTCGCGGTGGAGCGACTGGGGAAACGGTCGCGGCATCGGCTGCCCACCTATCAGGCGAAGTCGGAAGCCGAGCGGCTCTCCCTCGAGGCCATCCGAACCGTCGCGATCGATCCGGCCGCGGCCGCCGTCGCGCTCCGCGAGATCATCGGCCTCGAGGCTCCGGCGGCGGCGCTCGCCGAGTCGGTGGCCGATGATCCCTGCGCTGCCGTGGAGCGGCCGAGCCTTGCGATGTGGCAGGAGCTCGCCCGACGCCAGCTGGAGCTGGTGGAGCCGCTCGTCCAACGCGACCACCGGATGGAACGGGACGCGAAGCGGAGCGATGTGGAGCGGGCCGCGGCGATGCTC
>CAJBSQ010000245.1 GCA_903958265.1 uncultured Planctomycetaceae bacterium | reverse complement strand
TCGGGAGCGAGCGGGCCGCGTTCGAGTTCGCCGAAGGCTGCCGCATAGGCTGGATGTTGGGCGAACAGGGTCACCGCCGCCCAGTTCGCGGCGTAGTCGGCGATCTCGTGGCGACCGGCCGCGGCCGCGTTGAGCACGTCGCCAAGCGATGACGCCCGGACCGCGGTGCGGAGTTTGCGAAGCTGCTCGATCCGGCCGAGCTGCTCGACGTCGGACGCCCGCGCGGGCATCGGCGTGGCCTCAAACCTCACTTCGTCGCCGGCTCCCGTGAGCCGGTGGGTGGCCAGATACTCCGCAATGCCCTCGTTATACCATGCAGGTGTGGCCAGCATGCGGACGGTGAGCGTGAAGGCATGCACACCTTCGTGCAGCAGGAGGTGACGGCGGTAGGCGGGGTTTGACTGGTCCTGCATCCAGAAGCGGTTGCGGTCGCAGAAGCCGTTGACGAAGTCGGGGATCTCGTCGGGCAGCAGGCCCGCGGATCGAAACCGCTCGCGGTCAACGACGAGACAGCCGAAGGCCCGCCAGGTCGGGAGCGTGTCGGGCGGAATGCCGTAGTGGTCGCACCATGTCGCGAAGGCGGCGTCGAAGATTCGCGGCAGCTGTTCCACGCCGTCGCCCGCGCGGGGCGGCCGGTCGGTGGCCAGCACGAGCCGCTCCGATTCGAGCACCCGCAGCCCGGCCCGCCGCGCCGTTGCTACCAGCGGCTCCACCGGCGTGGCAGGTTCCTCAGCCGCCGAAACGGCCACCGCCGCCACGGCAACGAAGACCTGACAGAAGACGATCGCGGAGCGTCGGGCGTTGTTCATCTCTCCCAGTTCATCCAGACCGCGTCGATCCGGCAAGACGACCGCCCCGAGGTGATGGATCGGCCGGGAAATACCGATCGCTGGGAACAGGCCCTGGGTGCTACAAGCCCCTCGCGCCAGGAGAGTCGACACGTGCGGCAGCCACGCCCCCACCGCGGCAGCATGCGGCAACGCCGCTTCGTGGCGGCGGCCTGCGCGGGCATCGCCTGCCTGCCGGTGGCGGCGTTTCCTCAGACGCCCTCCAACGAGGCGCAGGTGAGTGCCTGGGCGACAGGGGGCACATCGGCCACCGCCCGGCCCGAGGACCGGGATGGCAAGCCGGGGGCGACCGCGGCGGCGACTGCCGTGCCCATCTGGCAGGCCCCCGCGGTGCCGCAGGCCGTGATTCAAGGGGGGGCGATTCCACCTGGCTGGCAGCCGCAGGCCGTGCCGTATCAAGGCATTGGCCCCGACGGCCGGCCGATCACGATGTATCTCGCGCCCACGTATGTGTTCACGTATCAGTCGGGGCCACCCGTGCTCGCGGTGCCGCAGGCCGGGCGGGCTCAGCCGCGGCCAGCGCCGGCGGCTGCCTCGCCCACTGGATGGAACTACTCGACGAGCGGCGCGCAGCCCGTCAATCCGATGCTGCCGCCTCCCACCGTGGCCCGCTACGCACCCGGGCCGTATCAGTTTCCACCCGATTCGCGGGCCCTGGCCGGCACGCCGGTCGTTCCACCCGCGGGGAGTCCAACACCTCCCACGCTTCCGCAGTCGTGGGGTGACGCGCCGCAGATGCAGGCGGCCGCGCCGCCGC
>CAJBSQ010000244.1 GCA_903958265.1 uncultured Planctomycetaceae bacterium | reverse complement strand
CGTACGCCGAGTATCTGGCCGGCGGCTGCTACTGGGTGCTCTCGATCCTGACCTTCATCGCGGCCTTCAACCAGCTCGGTATCCAGTTCGCCCTGCTGGAGAAGCTGATCCTGATCGGCTCGGCCGGCCTCGCGGCGGGCTTTGCCCTGGCCTTCGGCCTCGGCGGCCGCGACGTGATGTCGGGCATCCTCTCGGGCTACTACGTCCGCCAGCGTCTCCAGGCGGGAGACACGGTGAGCGTGGCCGGCTTCGAGGGCACGGTCCGCGAGGTGGGCCCGGTGGCCACGATCATCGAGACCCGCGACGGCGGCACCGTGTCGCGGCACTCGATCCCCAACGCGAAGATGCTGCAGGAGGCCGTCCGCTGAACCTCCGCGGGCACGAGGCCATCCCGGCCGCTGTCCACGGAACGAACGCCACACCAGATGAACGACCGCGACCGTGCCACAATGTCGGCCGGCGCGAACCAGAGCGTGACGGGCCCACCAGGGGCCGACGCACCACACGAGCGGGCCCGCGGTGCGACAGCGCCGCGGGCCCGCAGTGCTTCCCTGAAAGGGCCTCGCGATCCGGGCGAAGGAGCCGGTGGCGGCGGAGGTCGACGAGCGTTGAGAATTTCGCTCGTTGGAGGAGCGAATCGCCGAATGGGTGGACGCGAAATACTCCCGCGAAGGAGGCCTCCGTCGCCAGCGGCGTGCCATGCCTCTCCGGCCCGCCGCGGCCTGTGCTATCTTGCCCGCCATGAAACCCACCCTCCTGATCCTTGCCGCTGGCATGGGCAGCCGCTACGGCGGCCTCAAGCAGATCGACCCGATGGGCCCGTCGGGCGAGACGATCCTCGACTACTCGGTGTTCGACGCCGCCCGGGCCGGCTTCGGCCGAGTCGTGTTCGTGATCCGGCCCGACTTCGAGCAGGACTTCCGCGACCGGGTGATGAGCCGGTTCGCCGGCCGGATCGCGACCGACTGCGTCTTCCAGACACTCGACATGCTGCCCGCCGGCTTCACGCTGCCGGAGGGCCGGACGAAGCCCTGGGGCACGACCCACGCCGTGCTCTGCAGCCGCACGGCCGTCCACGAACCCTTCGCGATGATCAACGCCGACGACTTCTACGGCCGCGACTCGTTCGCCGTGCTCGGCCGCCGACTGGCCGCCCTGCCGGTCGATTCATCGGCCTACTGCATGGTCGGCTTCACGCTCGCCAACACGCTCTCCGACCACGGGACCGTGGCCCGTGGCGTCTGCCGGACAGACGACCGGGGCTTCCTCACCGACATCCGCGAACTGATGCAGGTGCGGCGGACGGCCACTGGAGTTGAGGATGACGGCCCCGGAGGGCCGACCATGCTCACGGGCAACGAGCCGGTGTCGATGAACATGTGGGGCTTCACGCCGCAGATCTTTCCGCAGCTCGAGGCGGGGTTTCGCGAGTTCCTCGCCGGGCATGGCACCGAGCCGAAGAGCGAGTGCTACATCCCGATGTCGGTGGGCCAGCTCGTGAAGTCGGGTCAGGCCAGCTGCGAGGTGCTGCGGACGACCTCGAGCTGGTTCGGCGCCACCTACAGCGAAGACAAGCCGATCGTGCAGCAGAGCATCGCCGCGCTCGTGCAGGCGGGTGACTATCCGGCCGACCTCTGGTCGTAGACCGGAAGAAGGCCCCGGCTTGGCGTCCGCAGCGACTACTGGCGGACGAGCACCTTCGAGCCCGGGCCGAGCAGGTCGATGAGTTCCGCGAGGTCGCGAACCGACACGACGAGGCTCGTGGCGGGAGAACTCTCGCTCGCCACTCCCGGGTCCTCGGCCGCCTCGATCACGAGGCCGTCCGCGAGCACGATCGCCGGCTTCGCGGCCGGATCGGCCGCGGCGAGCCCCACGGCCTGGGCGTCGCGTCCGGCACCGCGGCGGACCTCGACCACGGGGACCGCATTCCCCACTCGGCCGAGGAACTGCCGTCCCACCACCACGGGGAAACTGCCTGCGTAGTTGCCGGTGAGCTGGAGGCTGATCCGCCGCCGCGACACGCTCACCACGGCGTCGAAGGGACCGCGGATCAGCTTGAGGTGCTCCCCGGGCATGAGCCGCTGGGGATCGTCGACACCATTGATCTTCCCGAGGAGCTGCCACGATACGCCCAACGATGCGGCGATCGCGGGGAGCGTTTCCCCGGCCGCGACCACGTGCGGGGGCAGCAGGAGGTCGTGCTGGGAGTAGATCACGGTGCCCGCGAGCTGGCCGAGGAGGTCCTCGAGCCGCTGGCTTTCCTCCAAGCCCAGCGACGGATCGTCGTACCAGATCGACAGCGCAGCCAGCGCCTCGGCATAGCGGCCCGCAGCCAGCTTCTCGTGAGCATCGGCCCAGGCAGTGGCAAACGCGGCCGACGAGCCGGTGACCGCTGACGACGCCGGCGGCGCGACCGCAGTTGGGGCCATGCCCGCCGGTGGGGGCGAGGTGGAGAGCGTGGCGTAGCGGTCGGGGCGGTCCACTCCATCGCCGGCGGTCGGAGCCGAGATGCCTGCTCCGAGCGCGGACTGCACGGGAGGCGGAGCCGACTCGGCCGTGAGGTAGGTCGGGGCAGATGGAGACATCCTCGCGGGTTCGGCGGCGGCAGCCGCACCGAACGCTGCGCCGGCCCCGGCGGCAGCCGCGGCAACCGCGGCCGTCTGAAACGCCGGTGGGACCGAGGGTTCGGCAGGCAGCGCAGGCGTCGACGGCAGCGCAGGCGTCGGCGGCAGCGTCGCCGCTTCGGTGAATCCAACGGACGGTGGCGCGGGCGGTGTGCCGGCCACCGCCGCGGGAGGGATCGGAGCGGTGCACGGCTGGGGCTCGGTCGGGGGCGTGGCAAGCGGCTGCGTGGCGAGCGGGG
>CAJBSQ010000243.1 GCA_903958265.1 uncultured Planctomycetaceae bacterium | reverse complement strand
GCGTCGGCCACCGCCAGCATGTCGTGGGTCCGCATCCGCGTGGCCAGCAGCGACTGGTGGGCGTCGCGCATCGTCGTGTCGGTGATGAAGAGCTGCTTCTGCTGGCGAACCCAGTCGGCGAACTTCGCGGCGCCGAGCTCCTTGAACTTCGTCCGCGTGCCCGCCGGCGGCGCCGCGAAGCGGTCGAAGGCAGGCAGGGGGGCCGGCTGCCGGCGGGCTGCCGCGGGCCGTCCCTTCACCAGCGGGTTGCCGTTGACGATCACGTCGGCGAGGTACTCCAGCACTTTCGTGGCGCGGTCGCGACGGATCGGGAAGTCGAACAGCGCGGGCGTGTCGTCGATGAACCGCGTGGTGCAGTTGCCGGCCAGGAAGTCGGGGTGCGTGACGAGATTGATGAGGAACGGGATGTTGGTCTTCACCCCGCGGATCCGAAACTCCTGCAGGCACCGCTCGATGTGGCCGGCCGCCTCGCCGTGGGTGAGGCCGCGGGCGGTGACCTTGACGAGCAGCGAGTCGAAGTAGGGGGTGACCACGGCCCCCGAGAACGCCGTGCCGGCGTCGAGCCGGATGCCCATGCCGCTGGCCGACCGGTAGGCCGTCATCCGGCCGTAGTCGGGAAGGAACCGGTTCTCGGGATCCTCGGTGGTCACGCGGCACTGGATCGCCGCCCCCATCGAGCGGATGGCCCGCTGGTCGCCGAGGCCCACCTCCGGGTCGGAGAGCCGGTGGCCCTGGGCCACGAGCAGCTGCCGCCGCACGATGTCGATGCCGGTGATCTCCTCGGTGACGGTGTGCTCCACCTGGATCCGCGGATTGACCTCGATGAAGAAGAATTTCCCCGTGTCGCCATCGACGAGAAACTCCACCGTGCCGGCGTTCTCGTAGCGGGCCGTGCGGCCGATGGCCAGCGCCGCCTCGCAGATCGCGTCTCGCGTCTGCGGGGCCAGGTTGGGGGCGGGGGCGAGTTCCACCACCTTCTGATGCCGCCGCTGCACCGAGCAGTCGCGCTCGAAGAGGTGGACGAGGCTGCCGTGCAGGTCGCCGAGCAGCTGCACTTCGATGTGGCGGGCCCGCTGGATGAACTTCTCCACGAACACGGCCGCCGAGCCGAAGGCCGTTTTGCTTTCGCGCTGCGCGCTTTCGAGGGCCACGGCGAGCTCGTCCTCTCCGCGAACCACCCGCATGCCGCGGCCGCCACCACCGTGGGCCGCCTTGAGGATCACGGGCCAGCCGAGGTCCTTCGCGATCGAGAGGGCGTCGGCGAGGCTCGCCACCGGCTTGGCGCTGCCGGCGAGGATCGGCACGCCCGCCTGGCGGGCGAGTTCGCGGGCGGCGGTCTTGTCGCCGAGCGTCTCGAGCAGTTCGACCCGCGGGCCCACGAACGTGATGCCCGCCTTCACGCAGGCGGCGGCAAACTCGGGATTCTCCGAGAGGAAGCCGTAGCCGGGATGGATGCCGTCGACACCGTGGGCCTTGGCGAGCGCCACGATCCCCTCGATGTCGAGGTACGAGCGAATCGGCTCGCCCGGCTTGCCCACCAGGTAGGCCTCGTCCGCCTTGAAGCGGTGGAGCGCGAAGCGATCTTCATGGGCATAGATGGCGACGGTGCGAATGCCCAGTTCGTGCGCCGACCGGAAGACGCGGATGGCGATTTCGCTGCGATTGGCGACGAGGAGTTTGGTGATCGGCCGCATTGACGGGCTTCCAGAGGCTGCGAGGAGGGTCAGGAGTGGCGGGCCTTGCGGGACGCGATGATGTCCCCGGAACGCTCCTGCCGGGCAACAATGTAGCCGGGCCGCCGCCGCCGGATAGCAGGGCGGAGCCTTCCGGGCGGCCCGGTCGAGCCACCATCAGATCCGTCCGCCCCGAGGGCCTCAGCCGCGGGGCGGCTGCTTTTCGTCGGCGTAACTCGGCCGCAGGTAGTCGGGGAGCAGGGTGTGCGGGTCATCGCAGTGGCCGGACGCGGCCAGGATTCCGGCGAGCGTGGCGGCTGCAGCGGCGGAGGGAAGCCAGGCCTCCCGCGGCGCGAGGCAGAGGTCGCCGCGGGCTGCGATGCCGGCCAGGCAGGAGTCGAGGGCGGG
>CAJBSQ010000242.1 GCA_903958265.1 uncultured Planctomycetaceae bacterium | reverse complement strand
GGGAAATCGGGGACGGGAGCGATTTTCGCGGTCCGCTCGTGCTGCTGAGGCCGGCGGAGACGGTGTCGCGACAAGCTGCTGGAAAGTCACTCCCGTCCCCGATTTCCGCTGGGCTGTCTATAGTCCAGCGGTCTTGAACACACGCGGCATTCTTCAAAGGGTCATAGTGACCTCCAAGAACTCGTGGTCTTCGGGATTTTCAAAGGATGTTCTTATGGCAGATATCGTAGACACCGCGGTCGGTGCGGGTTCGTTCAAAACGCTCGTTGCCGCCGTCACCGCGGCAGGGCTTGTCGACACCCTCAAGGGTAAGGGCCCGTTCACCGTCCTTGCGCCGGCCGACGCCGCCTTCGCCAAACTTCCGGCGGGCACGGTCGAATCGCTCGTCAAGCCTGAGGCCAAGGCCACCCTCACCGGTATCCTGACCTATCATGTGATCCCGGGCACGCATCATGCCGCCGACGTGATGAAGATGACCTCAGCCGCCACCGTCAACGGCCAGTCGGTAGACATCAAGGTTGTTGACGGCAAGGTTCACATCGGTGACGCGACGGTGGTCACCGCAGACATCGTCTGCGACAACGGGGTCATCCACGTGATCGACACCGTCCTCATGCCCAAGTAAATCTGCTCGGCAGTGTTTCAGTCGAACGATCGCCGTCGGCCACGCGTTGGCCGACGGCGATTGCATTGATGGCAGAGATGGGAAATCGGGGACGGGAGCGATTTTCGCGGTCCGCTCGTGCTGCTGAGGCCGGCGGAGACGGTGTCGCGACAAGCTGCTGGAAAGTCACTCCCGTCCCCGATTTCCTCGTCCCCGATTTCCTGCGGGCCAAAGCTACTTCCTTGCCCAGCCGGTGCCGTCGGGGCGGTCTTCCAAGACGATGCCTGCCGCGGTGAGCTTGTTTCGCACCAGGTCGGCCGTCGCAAAATCCTTCGCCTTGCGGGCGTTGGCCCGGATCTCGATCACCAGTTCCATGAGCTGTGCGACGAGACCTTCGTCGGCCCCCTCCGCCTTCTGCTTCGGCGGCTGGAGGAACAGGCCGAGCACGCCGGTGAGTTCCCGGAGCAAGAGCATCATGGCATCGAGCGTCGCCAACTCCGCCGGCGGCTTCTTCACCTCGAGGCCGTGCTGGTCGATAAACTTGTTGACTACGCGGACGTAGTCGAAGAGCGAGGCGATCGCGATGGCGGTGTTGAAGTCGTCGTCCATCGCCGCGAGGAACTTCTCCCGCAGCGCCCGCGGCTCGTCGCCAGCCGCGGAGACGGCGGCGTTGCCGGCCCGGCGGTCGCGGCAGGGCAGGGCGTAGAACGATTTCCCCGACACCCGCTGAACGCGGGCGAAGAGCCGCTCGAAGGCCTCCATGGCGCGGGCGCTCTCGCCCAGCGGTTCCTCGCCGAAGTGGATCGGGCTGCGATAGTGCGTCGAGAGCAGCAGCATCCGGATCGCCTCCGGCTGATGCCGCGCGAGCAGATGCTTGAACGGCTCGGCACCGGTCGACTTGCTGATCTTGGTGGCCGCCTGCGCGGCGACGTCGGTGGCCGCCTGCGCGGCAGTGGCCGTGGCATCGCCTCCATCCCGCGGCCGCCCCCCCACCTTGCCGGCAACGCCAGCGGCCTGCATCAGGCCGTTGTGCATCCAGAACGTGGCCATCGGACAGTCGTGCAGCGACTCGCTCTGGGCGATCTCGTTCTCGTGGTGCGGAAAGATGAGGTCGAGACCGCCGCCGTGGATGTCGAAGTGCGGCCCGAGGATCGCCTTGCTCATCGCCGAGCACTCGATGTGCCAGCCGGGACGGCCGGGGCCCCAGGGGCTCTCCCACGCTGGTTCGCCCGGCTTGGCCTTCTTCCAGAGGGCGAAGTCGGCCGCCGATCGCTTCCTTTCCGCCGTGGAACCCCCTTCGCCCTGCATCGCCTCGACCGAGCGATTGGTGAGCTTGCCGTAGTCGGCATCTCTGGTGACGTCGAAGTAGGCGTCGCCGTCGCTGGCGTAGGCCGACCCCTTGGCGATCAGTCCCTCGATGAAGGCGATGATCGTGCCGATGTGCTCGGTGGCCTTTGGCATCACGTCGATGCTCGTGACGCCGAGTGCGGCGAGGTTGTCGAGGTAGTCGGCGGTCATCTCCTCGGCGAGTTTCGCCATCGTCGTGCCGCGGACGGCACTCTCGGTGATGATCTTGTCGTCGACGTCGGTGATATTGACGACCCAGGTCACCTGCCAGCCGGAGTAGACGAGATATCGCTTCACGGTGTCGAAGATCACCGGGCCGACCATGTGCCCGATGTGGCTCGGCTTGTAGACCGTGGGGCCGCAGAGATACATCCCCACGTGGCCCGGTTTCACCGTGACCAGTGGCGACTTGGTCCGCGTCAGGGTGCTGTAGACCTCGATCGCCGGGAGTCCGTGCACCGCGTCCGTCGCTTCCGCTGTCGCCATCTGGTCTCCGCTCCCGTCTGTTGTGGTTCTAGGACTGCCGCTCGATCAGCACGACGCACTCTGCCCCGACCGCGAGTTCTTCGCCGATCGGGCCGACGCCCTCGCCCGTCTTCGCCTTGAGCCAGACCGCGGCCTCGTCGATGCCGAGGATCTCCGCGATCCGCCGCCGGATGGCCGGCCGGTGCGGCAGGATTTTGGGCCGCTGGGCGAAGATCACGCAATCCAGGTTCACGATCCGCCAGCCCGCGGCCGAGACCCGGTCGAGGGCCCGACGGAGCATGTCGGCCGAATCGCGGCCCTGGTTGGCCGGATCGGTGTCGGGAAACATCTCGCCGATGTCACCCAGTGCCGCCGCGCCGAGCAGCGCGTCGGTGATCGCGTGGAGCAGCACGTCGGCGTCGCTGTGGCCGATCGCCGCTCGGTGGTGCGGAATGCTCACGCCCCCGATCACCAGACCGTCGCCCGGACCGAGGCGGTGCGAATCGTGACCGAGACCGATGCGAAACATGCAGGCCGACTCCAACGGGGGTGACGCATGGTTTTCCCCTATACTCGTGCCATGCACAACACCGATCCCAACGCGGCGGCCGCGGTCGCTGATCCGGTGATCGAGGTCGAGGGCCTCGCCAAGGAATACCGGGTATTCGACAAGCCCGAGGGTCTGGCGGCGAGCGTCCGGGCCCTGTTCCACCGGACGAGCCGTGCCGTCGAGGCGGTCAAGGGCGTGGACCTCGTCGTGGGGCGGGGCGAGTTCGTCGCGCTGCTCGGCCCCAACGGCGCCGGCAAGACGACGCTCTTGAAACTGCTCTCGGGCATCATCACGCCTACGCGGGGCACCGCCCGGGTGCTCGGCCACGTGCCCTGGGAGCGGGCCGACGACTTTCGCCGCCGCTTCGCCCTCGTGATGGGGCAGCGGAACCAACTCTGGTGGGACCTGCCCGCCGCGGAGAGCTTCCGCCTGCACCAGGAGATTTACCGGATCGACCCGGCTCGCTTCGAGAAGACGCGAGACGCCCTGGTCGACATGCTCGACGTCCGCCGGCTGATCCTCCAGCCGGTTCGCGAACTCTCGCTCGGAGAGCGGATGAAGCTCGAACTCGTGGCGGCACTCCTCCACGAGCCCGAGGTTTTGTTTCTGGATGAGCCCACGATCGGCCTCGACGTGGTCGCCCAGCACACGATCCACGAGTTTCTCCGCGACGTGCAGCGTCGGCGGCGGATGACGGTCGTGCTCACCACCCATTACATGAAGGACGTGGCGGCCCTCTGCGAGCGGGTGGTGGTGATCACGCGGGGTGACGTGCTCTACGACGGCTCGCTCGCCGAGATCGTCGACCGGTTCACCACCCACAAGATCGTCACGCTCGATTTCGACGAGGCGCCGGAACGGGCTCTGATCGAGCGGTTCGGCTTCCCCTGCGAGTTTCGCGGGCCCCAAGTGGTGCTGCGGATCGACCGGAGCCGGATCGCCGACGTGCTCCCGGAGGTGCTCGCCGCCGCCGGCGTCCGCGACGTGTCGGTGGAGGACGTGCCGCTGGAGGAGATCGTGGCGGAACTGTTCCGCTCCGACACGCGAGCGCATGCCGCCGCGGAGGCGGGCTCATGAGCGGCGGGTTCGAGGCCATCCGTCCGCCGGGCCAGCTCCAGGGGCTCAGGACCTGGTGGACGATGCTGAAGATCAGTCTTGAGGAGCGGCTCGTCTACCGGGGTGACTTTGTCCTCGGCACGCTGATGCGGTTCCTGCCGATCGTCACGCAGGTGTTTCTCTGGACGGCCGTCTTCAGCGCGACCAACCGCGGCGACATCGCCGGCTACTCGCGGAACGACATCGTCGCCTACTACCTGCTCACCATGCTCACCCGAGCCTTCTCCAGCATGCCCGGCCTGGCCACAAGCATCGCCCGCAGCGTCCGCGACGGCTCGGTGAAGAAGTTTCTCATCCAGCCGGTCGACTACGTTTCCTTTCTGCTCGCCGCCCGCGTGGCCCACAAACTCGTCTACTATGCGGTCGCCGTCGTGCCGTTCGGGGCGGTGTTCCTCCTCTGCCGCGGCTACTTCCCGCCGCCGCCTGACGCCACGACGATCGCGGCCTTCCTCCTCTCGCTCGCGCTCTCGTTCCTGCTCGGCTTCTTCATGGAAGCCACGCTCGGCATGCTCGGCTTCTGGTTCATGGAGGTGTCGAGCATCGTGTTCGGCTACATGCTCGTGCAGTACCTGCTCTCAGGACACATGTTTCCGATCGACCTGCTCGCCGGAGTGCCCACCGGGCTGGCAGGCGTGAGCCTTGCCGACGTCGTTCACTGGCTGCCGTTTGAATACACCGCCTACTTCTCGGCGGCGGTCTGGCTCGGCAAGGTGCAGGGAGCGCAGCTCGCCTGGTCACTGGGGATCGAGGCGGCCTGGGTCGTGGTGATGGCGGTGGCCTGCCGCGTCGCCTGGCGGCGGGGCACGCGGCGCTACAGCGCGTTCGGAGGGTGAGTTGAACCGCTATCTCGCGATCTTGCTGACGTTCGCGCGGGCGTGCCTCGTTCGCGACATGACGTTCCGGGCGAACTTTCTCCTGGAGTGCGTCACGAGCCTCGGCTGGATGTCGATGAATCTGGCGTTCTACCTGCTGGTGTTCACCTACACGGCCGAAATCGGCAAGGGGACGGGCTGGTCGAAGGAGCCGTTCTTCGCGTTTGTGGCCACCGGACTGATCATCAACTCGATCGTGCAGGCATTCTTCATGCCGAGTGCCGAGGAACTCACCGAGATGGTCCGGACCGGCGGGCTCGACGCCGTGCTCGTGCAACCGCTCGACGCGCAGTTTCTGGTGTCGATGCACCGCATCGATTTTTCATCGTTCGCCAACGGGGCCGTGGGGGTGGGGCTGCTCGCCTGGGCCGTGTCTCGCATGGACCACGCACCGCCTCCCGTGGCCTGGGCGCTCTATCCGCTGCTCATCGTCTGCGGCGTGGCGATCCTCTACGGCCTCGTGATCATGCTTGCCGCGGCCACGATCCTGATGGGCCGCAACCAGAGCCTCTACGACTTTTGGTTCTATCTCACGAACTTCTCCCGCTACCCCGCCGAAATCTATTCCGGTCCCTGGGGCGGGCCGCTACGGATGATCTGCACCTTCGTGATCCCGATTCTGCTGGTCGTCAACGTGCCGGCCCGCGTGATCGCCCAGCCGTTCACCGGGGAGTCGTGGGGCGGCGTGGCCGCGGCGGTGATCGCGGCGGCGGCGTCGCTGGTTGTTTCGCGAATCGTCTTTCAGCGGGCGCTCGCCCGCTACCGGTCGGCGTCGAGCTGAGGGAGGCAGACGGCAGGCATGGGTGTGGCAACGCGACGGGTGGGCCTTCACGAAGACACGGCGGCAACGGTCATCGGCCTGGCCATCGTGGCCATGGCGCTGGCCGTGACCTGGTGGGCATGTCCGGCCGAAAGACCCGCCAGCCGGGAGAAGTGGCCCAAGGGCTGGCCGACGCCACTCTCGCGGACGATCGACAAGCCGCAGACCTGGTCTGACTCTCCGCTGGCGTCGTTTCGTGACAAGCAGGGTAACCCGGTCGCGGTGCCGATCCTGCTCGGCGGCGCGTGGGTTGTGGCGGTAGCCGTCGCGGGGGCGTCGCTTGGCGGTCGGCCGGTGGCCCGCATGCTGCCCGGAGCGGCAGCGTTGGCAGTGCTTGCGGCCCTGGCCTACCTGCTTTCCGCGCAGAAGGTGATCCACTTCTACAACCTCGAATACCCGCTCTGGGCCCTGATGATCGGGGTGTTGATCGGCAACGTGGTCGGCGTGCCGCCGTGGCTGGAGAGGGCGCTGGCCGGCGAGTTCCTCATCAAGACGGGGCTCGTGGTTTTTGGGGCCGAGGTGCTCGTTGGCCGGCTGCTCGAACTCGGCCTCCCGGGGCTGCTCACCGCGTGGCTGGTGACGCCGATCGTGCTCGTCACCACCTACTGGTGCGGCGTGCACATCATGAAGATTCCGTCGAAGGCGCTGTGCATGGTGATTTCGGCTGACATGTCGGTCTGCGGCGTGTCGGCGGCGATCGCGACGGGGGCTGCCTGCCGGGCCAAGAAGGAAGAACTCTCGCTGGCGATCGGGCTATCGCTGTTGTTCACCGTCATCATGATGGTGGCGATGCCTCCGGCGATCGGCTGGCTGGGGCTGGATCCGATTGTCGGCGGCGCCTGGATCGGCGGCACGATCGATGCCACCGGCGCCGTCGTGGCCGCCGGTGAGTCGCTCGGCAAGGAAGCGGGCGAGGTGGCCGCCACGGTGAAGATGATCCAGAACTCGATGATCGGGATCATCGCCTTCGAAGTCGCCGTGTACTGGGCCGGGTGGGTCGATCATTCGGGCGGCCCGCGGCGAGGCTCGCTCCTGGC
>CAJBSQ010000241.1 GCA_903958265.1 uncultured Planctomycetaceae bacterium | reverse complement strand
TGGGAACCTCCCGACAGGCGGCAAGAATCCCATCCGGGAGATGGAACCACCACGCAGAAGAGACCCGATGACATGCCCGTTGTGCGGTAGCTTCAGTCTGGCAGTTCCGTCGCGTTCCGGGCATCCCCCCGGCACCGTGAATCGACGTTACTCCGGGGAACCTTCGATCCATGCACTCGTGGCAACCTCCGGTTGCTGCGGAAATCCTGTCCGCGATCCGGGGCCGATCCGGAAGATTCTGACCCATCTTGGCGAACCGTTCGAGCCACCACCAGTCTCGGCGGCGGGAGTTTTGGCGGCTACTGCACGCTCTCGCCGTCGAGCGTGTAGATCGCCAGGTGTTTGCCGTCGGGGCCGCGGAGTTCCTCGACCCTGAACGTGCCCGCCACGGCGACCGGCCGGATCGAGAACTCGGCCGTGTGGCCTGGTTGCATCCGCACGACGACGCAGTCGTGGAGCGCCGCGCCGGGCCCGAAGCAGCACTCCTGATTGTCGCGGACGAGCACGAACTGCGTGAGCCCACTCTGCTGGAAGCTCGGCAGGATGTAGCCGCGGATTCGCACCGGCTGGCGTTCCAGGGCCGTCACCCGTGCCGGCAGAAGATCGCGGGTGAACGGATCTCCCTTCTGCATCTCGAGCTTGATGTCGTCGAAGGTGATGTCGCGGGCTGGTCGCGGTGCGGTGGCCGCCGGCGTGGCCGCGGGTTGGGCAGGCGTCGCCTGGGCGGACGTGGCTTTGGCCGCGGCGTGATCGGCGGTGGGCGGGGTGCCGCAGCCGGCAAGCAGCACCACGGCCCCGCCGAGCGACCACCGCGGCATGGAGGTGCGAGGAGTGCCGTTCATGTCACCGCACGCGGGCGTCGTCGAGGTGGTAGAGCACGCCGCCGGTGAGGTCGGCCGTGCCGGCGGGCTGCACACGAAACCGGCCGGCGACCTTCGTGAGCCGGGGGGAAAAATCAGTGCCGGCGGGATCGGCCAGCTGCACGAGCACGCGATCGGTGATCTTGGGATTACCACCGAAGCAGCAATCCCCCTGATCGCGGACCAGGAGGAACTGCACGAGCCCCTGCTGCTGCTTGCCCGGATAGATGTAGCCCTTGAGGAGCACGTCGCGGCCCTCCAGCGCCCGGGCCGAGTCGGGCACGGTCGTCGGCAGATCCCCTTCGGCCGGCTGGAGCATCGCGTAGCTCAGCCGCTCGAAGCCCTCGGGGAGCTCGGCGGCGTACTCGGAGGCGAGCGACGTGAGCCCGGCCACCAGCGAGGTCGCTGCCACCACCAGCGCTGCAAAGGCCAGCGGCTTCCCAGTCAGCTCCGCCGGCCGCTGGGCGATGTCGCGAATCGCGATGACCGAGAGCACGACGCCGATCACGGGCACGGTGGCCAGCCACCAGCCGAAAAACACCAGCGGCGAGACGAGGGCCACGGCGCCGGCGGCGATCGCCGCCCCCGACAGGGCGCGGTACGACTCGGCCTCGTCCCGAGAGGTGCCTGCCCGTGAGACAGATCGCGACGGCGAATCAAAGAGCCCTGTGCCCATGTCCGTCGGTCAGTGCTCCCCGGTGACTGTGGCCCGCATCGCGGCCCGCGAGACGATGCCGATGGCGATGACCACGCCCGCCCAGATCAGCCACTTCCACCACACGACCGTCGGGCCGCCGACCGCGCGGACGGCGTTCTCCGCGGTCGCGGGAGGCTCGGCCACGGTGATGTCGGTCGGGTCTTCATCGCCCCGCACGGGGGCGATGGCGGTGGCGAGCGCCGCATCCAGAGCGGTGGGGTCTGCCAGCGTCGTGGGGCCCGGGGGGCCGGCGTTGTCGTCGTCATCCGCCGCCGGGGCGGCTGCGATCAGCCCAGCCACGCCCGCGAGCGTTGCAGCCCGGCGGACGGCCTCGGGATCGATCGCCTCAAGCTCCGTGATCGCGGCCGCCGCCTCCGGGAGCGGGCAGGCGCGGAGGTAGTTCACGATCGGCTCACGGACGAAGATGTTATCAGCCTGCGCCTCCTTGAAGAGCGTCACCAGGCGGTCGACTGCAGACCAGTCTTGCCAGCGGGCGAGATCGGCGATCACGAGGTCGGCGAGTTTCGGCTCCTCGAGCAAGAGCCGCAGCGAGGCGAGCACGCGGTCGCGGGGTACGAGGTCGGATTCCTCGCCGAGAAATCGCAGGGCCATCACCGCGGCGTAGGTTTCGGTGAACGGCACGTCGCGGCCCTTACGGTCGAGAAACAGCCGATCGACGAGCTCGAGCGCCTCCGGGCCCTTCAGGGCGACGTAGCAGGCGATCAGCGCGTCGAGGCCGCTGCGGGCCTCGGTCTGTTCGGCAGACAGGCCGTCGCCCGAGAGCAGCCTGCCGATCCGCTCGGCATCGGCCATGGAACCGCACACGCCGAGCATCGTGGCATAGAGCCGGCGGCGGTTGGCCTGCACCTTCGGATCTTCGATCCAGGCCAGCAGCTCCGCGGGGTTCATCTTGTCCTTCAGTCCGCGGATGTCGGCGTAAGGAGCGACGGCGAACTCGTCGTAGGCATCCCGGGCGAGCGTGTCGTCTTCGTCCTCCAGGTGGTCCTGAAAGAAGGCGAGGCGGTCGGGCCCCTTCTCGGGCAGGTCGCCGAGCCGCCTGACGTAGGCCACCGCCCGGTCGCCCACGCGGATGGGGCTCGACCAGACGAGGTCGGGCGGCTCCACGCCCATCAGGAGGAACAGCGAGCCGATCGGTTTCTCCTCGAGCATGATGGTCTCGATCGGCTTCGCATCGGCCCCGCTCAGGCCCGCCTCGGCAACGAGGTCGGCCCCCTTGAGCACCTCCACGACCTCGAACTTGCCCTTGGGGAGTGGCCCGTCGGCCTGCGGCGAGAGTGATCCTGGTGGCGGCGGCTCGACGAGCGTCGCGATCACGGCGGCCTGGCTCTGGGCGATCTCCTGGGCGAAGGTCAGCGACACCGCCGAGCAGAACGGGCAGGCCCGGGCCCCGGTCGGGAGTGCGAGGATCGCGACGACGGCAGCCAACACGAACCAGCGCATGAGGATCTTCATCCGACCCAGTCTAATCCCTAGCCCAGCCACTTCGCGACGTCGGTGCGGTATGCGGCCAGTGCTGGCAGCAGGGCCGCGAGGATCGCCAGGGCGATCAGGAACGGCACCAGCAGCAGTTCCGCGGCCGGGGCCGAGGAGAGCAGGCTCGCCGAGACCCCGGCGTTGGTCGTGATCAGCGGGCCGATGGCCGCCACGATCACGTGGCCCAGTGCCCAGCCCACCAGCCCTCCGCCCACGGCCAGGAGCACTGCCTCGATGAGCACCGTGGCGAGCACGTGGCTGCGGCGGGCGCCCAGCGCCCGCATCACCGCGACGTCGCGGGTCCGCTCGAGCGACGAGCCGACCATGCTCACGAGGATGCCGATCGCCGAGACGATCACCACGAGCGTAGTGACGAGCAGGAGCAGGAGTTCCAGCGGTCGCACGAACAACTGGAGCAGCACGCTGATCTCGCGGATCGGCTCGGCGGCCTGCCCGTCGCGGCCCTCGTTGATGGCCGTGCGGAGCCCCATCGCGGTGAGTTCGGCCGGCAGGCCCGGTAGCGATACCGTCTCGACGAGGATCGCCGTCACCTCCCGCTGCTCGCGGGGTAGCGGGGCGTGCCCGTCGGCGGCCGATGCCTGGGGCGCGGGGGTGGCGGCGGCTGCGTCTGCGGCGGCCTCCACCGGCTTGGCATGTCCCTCCTGGAGATAAAAACCCTCCATGTTCACATACACGCCGCGGTCAACGGGGGTGTCGGTTCGCGCGAGCACGCCGGTGACGGTGAAGGGATCGTGCACGAGGCCGTCGTCGGCGCCGTGCGTGGGGGCGAAGAGATCGCCCGCGTCGAGGCCGAGGCTGGCAGCGACCTCGGCGCCGAGCACGCCACCGAAGAACTCGTCGTTGCGGAAGTTTCGCCCCGCCGCAAACGCGAAGGGCTTCGGCGCCGCGCCAGCCGGTGGGCGGCCGACGAGCCGCCCCAGCCAGCGGCCGAAGCCCGAGGCTCCGCCGCCACCGTAGGTCAGGCCGTCGAAGTAGGCGGCATTGGTGCCGACCACGCGAAAGCCCTTGAAGTAGTCCCCCATGCAGATCGGCACGGCGGTCCGCACGCTGCCGGCAAACCTGCCGGCAACGCCGTCGGCCCGGGCGGGGGCGGGCAGAAACTCCTCGTAGAAGCCCCAGGAGATGTTCTCGATCGGCTTGCTGATCAGGTACACGCTATTGAGGACCAGCTGCAGCGGGCTCCCCTTCGACCCCACGATCATGTTGTAGCCGAGGCCCGAACCCGAGTTGAACGCCTGCGTGACGACGTTGCCGATCACCAGCGTGGCCACGACGAGCGCCACGCCGAGTGCCAGCGACAGGGCCGTGAGGCCGCTGGTCAGCAGCCGCTGTCGGATGTTGCGCCAGGCGATGCCGAACAACGACATGGAAAATCCGTGAGCGAGGGTCAGCCGTGATGCACGGCGGCGCGGTTGAAGTCGTCGAGCCGGAGCTGCTTCGGGAACCGGGCGGCAACCTCGGGAGCGTGCGTGACCACGAGCAGGGCCACGTCCTGCTCGGCACAGGTGGTCGTGAGCAGGTCGATCACCTGGTCTTGATGGGCCGTGTCGATGCTCGCCGTCGGCTCGTCGGCGAGGATCACCCGCGGGCGGTTGGCCAGGGCCCGGGCGACGGCCACCCGCTGCTGCTGGCCGATCGAGAGTTCGGCCGGCTTGTGGTCGAGCCGATGCGACAGGCCGACCGAGGCGAGCAGGTCGGCGGCCCGCCAGCGGTCGGGCTTTCCGCTGCCGAACGACATGGCGACCAGCACGTTCTCCAGGGCCGTGAACCCGGGCAGGAGGTTGAACTGCTGAAACACGAGGCCGAGCTTGTCGGCCCGAAGCCGGTCGCTCGCGGCCTCGCCGAGCCGGGTGAGGTCGTGGCCGTCGACCCACACCCGCCCCGAGTCGGGCCGCATGATCCCGGAGATCACGTGGAGGAGCGTCGACTTGCCCGAGCCGCTCTGACCGGTCAGGGCGACCTGGTCCCGCTCCTCGAGCACGAACCGGTCGATGTCGAGCACCGCCACCGTCTCGCCGCCGGGCATGGCAAACGCCTTTTTGACCTGCTCGAGTTCGATGACGGGGTGTGGCATGGAGGGAATCCCAGACTACCGGCGGGCTTCGGTGCTGCCCAGCATCGCGGAAACCGCGGCGGGGCGGCCGCCGATTGAGCGTCCGCCGCACGAGGGTGTATCATCCGGCCCCGCCTCAGGGGTTCGGCGTCCGCAACGGAGCGGCGCGGCCGGCCCCCCCGCACCGTCCAGGAGACTCGCCGTGCCCATCCGCGTTGGCATCAATGGTTTCGGCCGCATCGGCCGCCTCACCTACCGCGCCATCTACGAGAAGTACGGCCTCGACGGCGACGTGCAGGTGGTCGCGCTCAACGACCTCACCGACGCGAAGACCAACGCCCACCTCCTCGAGTTCGACTCCAACTACGGCCCCTTCAAGGGGCAGGTCGGCTACGAGGGCAACGACCTGATCGTCGACGGCCGGAAGATCAAGGTCTTCGCCGAGAAGGATCCGGGGTCGATCCCGTGGGGTAGCCAAGACGTGCAGATCGTCGTGGAGAGCACCGGCTTCTTCACCGACGCCACCAAGGCCGTCGCCCACAAGCGAGACAGCGTCAAGAAGGTAGTGATCTCGGCCCCGGCCAAAAACGAAGACCTGACGATCGTCCTCGGCGTCAACGACGCGATGTACGACCCCAAGAAGCATCACGTGATCTCCAACGCCTCCTGCACCACCAACGGCCTGGCGCCGGTGGCCAAGGTGCTCCACGAGACCTGGGGCATCGACCGCGGCCTGCTGACCACGGTGCACGCCTACACCAACTCCCAGAAAACGGTCGACACGGCCGCCAAGGATCTCCGCGACGCGCGGGCCGCGGCGCTCAACATCGTGCCCTCGAGCACGGGCGCCGCCCGAGCCGTGGGCCTGGTGATCCCGGCCCTCCAGGGCAAGTTCACCGGGATGGCCTTCCGCGTGCCGGTGGCCACGGTGAGTGTGGTCGACTTCACGGCGCTGTTGAACAAAGAGGCCGCGCCGGCCGACATCAACGCGGCGATGAAGAAGGCGGCCGAAGGGCCGCTCAAGGGCATCCTGCGATACACCGACAAGGAGCTGGTCTCGACCGATCTCAAGGGGGATCCCCACAGTTCGATCTTCTCGGCGGTCGACACGATCGGCCTGGGCAACCTCGTGAAAGTGGTGAGCTGGTACGACAACGAGTGGGGCTACTCCAACCGCGTCGCCGACCTGCTCAACTTCCTCGAAGATCGCGGGCTCTGAAGAAGCCGCCCGCGGGCTTCGGTTGAAGGGGTCGCCACTTTTTCAAGCAGCCCGCAGGCTCTATCAGGCCCGCAGGCTTCAGGAATCCCGCATGGATGGTGAGCACGAGGATGAGAAGCCCCTGGAGCGGGTGCAGTCGGCCAGCCTCACGGCTCGGGTGCCAGACGCCGTGGCGGCGGGCGTGTTCGCGACGGGGGCAATCGTCCTCCAGAGCCCAACGGAGGTGATGGTCGATTTCGTGCAGGGAGTGGCGAGTCCGCGGCGAATCGGGGTTCGGGTGGTGATGCCGCCGGCGGTGGCGATCCAGTTTGCGGAGGCCCTGCGGGTAAACCTGGGCATCTATGAGGCGACGTTCGGTCGCCAGCCAAAGGAACCGGAGCCCGTTCCGCCGCCTGGATCGGCTGGCACGCCGCGGGAGGCGTTGGAAGCGTCCACCGCCAGCCCGCGTGGCGAGGGGGGCGGTGCCGCCGCCAAAGCGGATCGTGACGAGGCCAGCCGGTCGGCATCGTCAGCCGCGCACCCGCCACCGATCGCGGATGCCTACGACCAACTCAAAGCGACTGACGACGTGCTGGGCGGGGCGTATGCCAACACGGTCACGATCTCCCACACGGGCAGCGAGTTTCACTTCGATTTCATCAATCGGTGCTTTCCTCGGTCAATCGTCAACGCCCGCGTCTACATGGCCGCCCCGCGTGCCCCAGCCCTGCTCGAATCGCTGAAGCGGTCGCTGCGGATGGGGTGACGGGCTCACCACTGCGGCGGTGGCGGCATCCCGCGATAGCCAGCCGAACCCTGCGACAGCTCGCCTAGCGAGGCGTCACCGCGTGCTCCCTACCGCGACGGGATCGTGGCGTTGGTCTCGAGCGATGTGCCGTCTGGGCCGGTCAGGCTGACGACCACGCGGACGTGGTCGCCCGTCGGCGGCACGCCGGTCCAACGGAGCGGAAAGTGCATGCCCCGCAGCCGCGTCGTGCGACGGAAGTGGGTCGCCGCCTGGCTACTGGGAATCGTCCAGGTGGCGATGGGGGCCTCGGCGGCGGCCACGTCGTAGAGGGCGATCGAGACCGATCCCTCCGCGGGTACGAGTTTTTCGTCCGCGTCACGGGGTTCAAACGTCACCGCGACGCCGTCGCTCGAGCCGTCGCCGTTGTCGTCGAAGCAGGCGGTCGCCGCGGCATTGATCACCAGCCGCACGGGCCGGCCTTCGGCAAGCGGCTGGTCGTAGGCCACGGGCACGGGGAGGGACGACGGGTCAGCCACAGGTGACGAGGGCGCCATGGGAACGGCCACGGCGTCGGCTGGCTCGGGCAGCGACAGCGGCGTCGGCTCGGGAACCGAGGACGACGAGGGCTTCACCGGCAGCGGTGGGATATTGTCGAGCGCCGGGGGAGCCAGGCCGCCGCCTCCCGCTGCCGGGCCGCGGATCGCCTCAGGGATCTGCAGCGACGGCGGCACCGACACTGGTGCAGACCCCGGTTGCGGGCGACCGCCGCGCGGCCGGCTGACCGGCGCGTCGTCAGAGACGCCAAGTTGCCGCCGCAGGCTGGTGTTCTCGCCGGACAGCGAATCGAGACGGAGGCACTTGTCCTGCAGTTCGTCCTGGAGCTGATAGATCTGGTCCTCCTGATAGCGGAGTTCCCGCTCCAGAAGCTGCTGGTTCAGGTCGCTCTTGCAGCCCGCTCCGGCAAGGCAGCTTCCGAGCACGAGGCCGGCCCAGCGAAGGCCGAATAGTTTCTGTGACAGCATTGACGCGCCTCCTTGCGCTGGTGAGGTGGGACGACCATCCGGCCGTCGCACCCCTGCTCTCCCGTTCGATCCGAACCCGGTACGTGATCCTCCTGATCAACCGCGGACCCTGGCCTTGATCCTCGTGTCTGGGATTCTCAGACGACGGCCTTGGTGGCTGGCATCCGATCAATCACTTCGTCGATCAACCGGTAGTCCCGCGCTTCCTGCGCCGACATGAACCGGTCACGATCGGTGTCCTGCTCGATCTTCTCCAGGGGATGCCCGGTGTGTTTGAGCAGGATGCCGTTGAGCTTGTGCTTGATGTTCTTGAACTCCTTGGCGTGGATCATGATCTCCTCCGCCGTTCCCTCCATGCCGGCCAGCGGCTGGTGGATCATGATTCGGGAGTTCGGCAGGGCCCGCCGCTTGCCGGGAGCACCCGCTGCGAGCAGCACGGCTCCCATCGACGCTGCCTGACCGATGCAGTAGGTGGCCACGTCGCAGGTCACGAACTGCATGGTGTCGTAGATCGCCAGGCCCGCCGTCACGCTGCCGCCGGGGGAGTTGATGTAGAGGTGGATGTCACTCTTGGGATCGTCTGACTGCAGGAAGAGCAGCTGGGCGACGATCGCATTGGCAACCTCGTCGTTGACCTGTGTGCCCAAGAACACGATGCGGTCCTTGAGCAGCCGGCTGTAGATGTCCATCGCCCGCTCTTCGCGGCCGCTCTTCTCGATGACGTAAGGGATCAGGGGCATGGCTTTGTTTCCGGGGGGCGTGCGGCGGCGGTCAGTCTTTTTCCTGATCCTCGGCGGCCACCGGCGGCTTGGTCAGCACCTCGTCGACGAGGCCGTAGGCCTTGGCCTCGGTCGCCGAGAGGTAGCGGTCTCGATCGGTGTCCTTTTCGATTCGGTCGATCGGCTGGCCCGTGTGGGCGGCGAGGATCTCGTTGAGCACCGCACGTGTCTTGATGATCTCATCGGCCTGGATCTCGATGTCGCTCACCTGGCCGCCGACCTGGCCGTAGGGCTGGTGGATCATCACCTTGGCATGCGGGAGCACGAACCGCTTGCCCTTCGCGCCTCCGGCGAGCAGCACCGCGCCGCCGCTGGCGGCCAGGCCAACGCAGTAGGTGGCGACCGGGCACGAGAGGATCTGCATGGTGTCGTAGATCGCCATCGTCGCCGTCACGCTGCCGCCGGGGGAGTTGATGTAGAAGTGGATGTCCTTGCGGCGGTTCTCGCTCTGCAGATAGAGCAACTTCATCACCAGTTCGTTGGCGTTGCCGTCGTAGATCTCTCCCTGCAGCAGGATGATCCGATTTTCGAGCAGCAGGTCGCCAAGCGTCATCTGCCGTTGCCGCTGGTAATCGCGGTGGGCACTCGAGGCCGAGGCGTCGTACACGGTCGAAGCGGACTGCGTCAGGGGCGTAGCGTGGCGTGGCATGGGCTTCGTCGTGGGGTGATCGGGATGAATGACCGGGATCGTCAACGGAACCGTCAGCCGCGGCTGCCAGGGCGGGCCATCGCTTCGGCCTGCGTGGCGACCGGAATCTCCTCCTCGCCCACGACCACGCCGCAG
>CAJBSQ010000240.1 GCA_903958265.1 uncultured Planctomycetaceae bacterium | reverse complement strand
CCGCATGGTCCAGCTCGACCAGCGCGATGTCGGCGCTCGAGCCGACCTCGAGCCGCCCGCGGCCCGCGAGCCCAAACCGCCGTGCCGCGGCCCCGGCGGTGAGTGCCGCCAGCTGCGGGAGCGGCATCCCGCGGCGGGCATGGCCCTCCTCGAGCATCAGCCCCAGCGTCGTCTGGCAGCCCGAGATGCCGCCCCAGACCTCGAAGAAGTTCGCCGAGCCCTTCATCGACGCCGGCGCGGGGGAATGGTCCGAGGCGATGAAGGCCACGTCGCCGGCCAGCACCGCTTCCCAGAGGGCCTGCTGCACGGCGGCCGGCCGCAGCGGCGGCGCGCACTTCGCGACCGCGGCCAGCCGCACCGCGTCGTCCTCGTCGAGCACGAGGTAGTGCGGGCAGGTCTCGCAGGTGACGTCGACGCCCCGGGCCCAGGCTTCGGCGACGAGGGCCACGCCCGCGCCGCTGCTGACGTGCACCACGTGCAGCGGGCAGCGGGTGTCGGCGGCCAGCGCGATCGCCCGGCCGATCGCCTCGAGTTCCGCGACCACCGGCCGCGAGGCGAGGTAGTCGCGGACGCCCGTGCGGCCCGCCGCCATCGCCTCGCTTGCCAGCGCCGCGGTGAGCACGTCGTTCTCCGCGTGCACGAGCACGGGCAGGCCGAGACCCGCAGCCACCTGCATTCCCCGCCAGAGCGTCGCGTCGTCGACGCTGTGAAAATCGTCGATCCCGCTGCCGCTCATGAACGCCTTGAAGCCGACGACGCCGCGGTCGGCGAGCTCGGGCAGCCGGCCCACGTTGCCGGGCACGAGACCGCCCCAGAAGCCAAAGTCGGTTCGCGACACGCCTCGGGCAGCCGCGAGCTTCGCGTCGAACGATGCGGCATCGAGCGTGGGGGGCGAGGCGTTGAGCGGCATGTCGATAAAGAGCGTGCCTCCGCCGGCGGCGATCGCTGCCGAGCCAGTCGCCAGGCCCTCCCAGTCGGCCCGCCCCGGGTCGTTGAAGTGCACATGCGGGTCGATCAATCCCGGCAGCAGATGGCAGCCGACGCCGTCGATCTCCTCGCCGGCCGCCCCCGCGATCTCCGGCGCGAGTTCGGCAATCCGCCCGTCGGCGATCGCCAGGTCGGCCCGAACCACCCCCTCCGGCGTCACCACCGAGCCGCCGCGGATGATCGCATCCCACCGCATGTTCAACTCCCGCGGTAGGTGCTGTAGCTCCACGGCGACACCACGAGCGGCACGTGGTAGCTCCCCGTCGGGTCGTCGATGCCGAACACCACCGGCACCTCGCGGAGGAACCGGCAGGCGTCGGGCGACCCGGCCGCGGCGAAATACTCGCCCACGTGAAACGTCAGTCGGTAGGTCCCCGCCGCGATCGCCTCGCCCACGAGCAGCGGCTCGTCGGTCCGCCCGTCGGCGTTGGTCACCACCGTCTTCAGGTGCCGCGGGGGCCCGTCGAGGTCGAGGCGATGCAGGTCGATCCGCACGCCGGCCGCGGGGCCGCCCTTGACCGTGTCGAGCACATGCGTCGAGAGTCGTGGCATCCTGGTCACTCCGCAGCGATCTGGTTTATGGCTCGGTCACGGCATCGACCAGCCGCAGCCAGCCGATCCGGCCGATCTCGACGAGCGCGGCGGTCCGCTCCTCGTCGGCATCGTGCGCGAGCCGCACTGGAAACGCCCCGAGGATCGCATCTTTCCTGTTTTCCCTCGCGCAGATCACGAAGGGAAATCCAAACCGGTCGTAATAGGCCGCATTGTACGCCTCGAACGCGGCGATCTCGTCGGCCGAGAGCCCTCCCAGCCCGGCGGCCGCCTGCTCGGTCGTGGAGGCGGCCGTGAGCCGGCCCTCTCTGGCGGCGCGGCCGACGAGATCGGGATGGGCGCGGATCAGTGCCAGCTGCTCAGCGGCCGTCGCCGCGGCCACCGCCTCCTCGAGCGCCGCGTGGAGCGCGTGCCGCGAGGCGAACGGCCGACGCGACCAGGCCCGCTCGGCCACCCACGGCGAGTGCTCGTAGAGCGGGCCGCAGACTTCCAGAAACCGGTGCGGGCCGGAGGCGTTGAGTTCGGCGAGCGGGCAGGCCATGGCAATCACCCCGTGGTGGATTCAGGCAGGCTCGCCACGACCTCGGCGAGCAGCCGGGTGGCCGCGGCCACGTCGTCGATCCGGCTGAACTCCGCCGGGTTGTGGCTGATGCCGTCGCGGCTGGCGACGAACAGCATCACGGTGGGAACCAGGGCCGCGAGGATCGCGGCGTCGTGCAGCGCTCCGCTCACCGCCTCGGGCAGCGGCGCCATGCCCAGCCGGCTCGCCGCCCCCCGCACGCGGTCGGCGACGGCGGCGTCGAGACGCACCGCCGGCAGGCTCTCCGTCTGCCGCAGTTCCACGCGGAGGCCGCGCCGCGCGGCCGCGGCCGCCACGAGCGCTCGGATCCGCTCGTCGCCCAGTTCGAGGCTGTGGTCGTCGGGAGCCCGCAGGTCGATCGTGAACTCGGCCCGGGCGGAGATCACGTTGACCGCATTGGGTTCGGCGACGATCCGGCCCACCGTGGCCACGGCGTGGTCGCCAAGCAGGTCGGGCAGGCACTCGACGGCCGAGATCACCTCGGCCGCGCCGGCGAGGGCGTCGTGGCGGTCGTTCATCCCGGTCGATCCGGCGTGATTGGAGACTCCCTGCAGCGCGACGGCGTACTGCCGCCGGCCCGCGATCGCCGTGACGAGCGCCACCCGCTGATCGCGGTTCCACATCGCCGGCCCCTGCTCGATGTGGAGTTCGATCAGGCCCGCGTAGCCGCCGGGCCCGAGCCGCTCCGCCGCCAGCCGCGCCGCCGCCGCGCCGTGATCGGCCCCCGCCTCCCAGTAGGTCTTGCCGTCGCGGTTTCTCAGGGCCGCGAGCGCCGCCGCGTCGAGCGTGCCAGCCCAGCCGCGGCTGCCGAGCATGCCGAGGCCGAAGGTCGTGCCCTCTTCCTCGGCAAAAATGATGCCCTCGAGCGGCAGGTCTCGCCGGCCGTCCTCGTGGGCCGCCCGCAGCACCTCCAGTGCCGCCACCACGCCCACCACGCCGTCGAAGTCGCCGCCATGCGGCACGCTGTCGATGTGCGAGCCGCTCAGCCACGCGCGGTGCGACCAGTCGAGGCCGGCCGGCCGGATGTGGACGTTGCCCGCGGCGCCCACCCGCCACTGGCACCCCGCCCGCTCGGCTTCGGCGAGGCAGTAGTCGCGGGCCTCGCGCCAGGCCGCTGAGAAGGTGGGGCGGTCGGCCCCGGCACCGGGAGCGTGCGTGCACTTCCCGATCGCCTCGATGTCGAGCGCCAGCCGTTCGGCCCGGATGGGCATCGTGTCAGCCCCCGGAGATCACGTGCCAAACTCCTGCCGCCACTGGCGGCCGGTCTGCTCCATCTCGCCGGCGGCAGCGGTCCGCCGCAGGCGGTGGAGCATGGGCATGCCCAGCGCCCACTCCTGCATCCAGTCGCGGGCGAACTCGCCCCGCTCGGTCTCGCGAAAGATCTCGCGGATCGCCTCCTCGTTGATCACCCGCGGGCCCCGCGTGCGGATCGCAAACTCGGCCGTGCGGCTGCACCGGCGGCTGACGTACTCCTCGATGCCCACCTCGTCCATCACGTCGATCACGCAGCGGAGCGAGCGGATCGCCTTGGCGTAGGCGAAGCTCGGCGGATAGCCGTTGTCGACCATCGTCTGAAAGCACATCTTCATGAGGTGGATCGCACCGCCGTAGAGGATCTGCTCCTCGAAATTGTCCCCCTCCGTCTCGTGCTGAAACGACATCTCCACGACGCCGGCCCGCGTGCTGCCCACGGCCTTGGCGACCGCCAGCGCGATCGCAAGGGCGTCGCCCGTGGCGTCGTGGTCCACCGCCACGCAGCCGTAGATGCCTTCGCCGGCGAGGTACTTCTGCCGCACGAAGTGCCCGGGAGCATTGGGCACGAACAGCACCGTGTTGACGTCCTTGGGCGGCTGGATCGCCCCGTAGAGCACGTTGAAGCCGTGGCAGAAGCAGATCGTTTTGCCCGCCGACAGGTGCGGCGCGATCTCCGCCTTGTAGATCGGCGGCTGGGCCGGATCGGCCAGTTCGATGAGCAGCACGTCGGCGAGCCGCGTCGCCTCGCCGATGGAGTAGGCGGCGAAGCCGTCGGCCTCGGCCTGCTTCCGGCTCGGCGATTCCTCCGCCGACCGCGTTCCCACGATCACCTTCACGCCGCTGTCGCGGGCGTTGGCGGCCTGCGCCTTGCCCTGGATGCCGTAGCCGATCACCGCCACGGTCTTGCCCTGCAGCGGGGCCATGTCGACGTCGGCGTCGCGATAGATTTTTTCGGTCATGGGTTCCTCGGGGGGCCGCTCCCCACGGCTCGCGCCGCTGGGCTTCCTGATGGGTTACACGGGGATCTCGCGATTCACGTTCTTGTAGTAGAGATACTTCGAAGCCACGGGACCGGTGGCGTAAAAGGATTGCGGCACATACGGCCCCATCCAGATGAAGTCGTCCTGCTCGACTTCCATCCAAGTATCGTCGAGGTAATAGAGGCCCTTGTCCTGGAGGAACCAGAGGCCGTGCTCCATGACGTGGGTCTCCACCACCGGGAGGCTGTGGCCCGTCGAGAACGTGAAGATGTTCATCGCCATGTCGTACGGCAGTTCATCCGGAATGAGCGTCTGGAGGAGCGCTCCCTCGTCGCCCAGGTAGACGTTGGCCGGCACGCGGGCGACGTCGCCGACGAGCAGCCCCGGCGCCGCCACGCCCGCGAGTGGTTCGTAGGCCTTCTTGAGCATCACGAGTCTCGAATCCGAGGTGGCCCGCACCGCGAACCCCGCCGTGGGCGGCACGAGGGCGTAGCCACCGGCCTGGAGCGGGTGCTTCTTCCCGTCGATCGTCAGGTCGACGCCACCGACCACCACGTAGAGAAAGGTCTCGACGCGGCCGTCGGCCTCGGCGGCCCCCCCCTGCCCGGCCTTCGGCTCGAGCAGGCATTCCACAAACTCGGCTCCGAGCGCGGGCGAGGCCAGCACGCGGGCCTCGACGCCTGGCCACTGGGGCAGCCGTGAGCAGGGATATCCCTCGAGGGG
>CAJBSQ010000239.1 GCA_903958265.1 uncultured Planctomycetaceae bacterium | reverse complement strand
TCCCGTCTGCCTGGCGTGGTCGTGAGCGTTGGCGTGGTTCTCGCAGTGGCTCTCCAGGCTTCCGCGGGCGTTTACGACCCGCCCCAGCCGACCGACATCAGCGGGACCACGGCGTCTGGGCTCCAATGGTCGGCTGTCGCCACCGGCACGGCTCTCCCCATTCGTACCAGCGCCACAAGTTCCTTTAACGGACAGCCCGGTGCCGTCGCCTACTTCAACACGCTGACTGGGCAGCTGCAGGTGAATCCAAGGGGCTACAACCTCAACGCGGTCATCATCACGTACACCACCGGTACGGTGAACGTCAGCGGCACCACTCCGGGCCCGTTCACCTACGCAACTGGCACCACCACGAACGCTTACTCACCGACGACCGGCACACCCAAAACGTTTCCCGCCGTCCAAGCCGTGTCTGGCCTTCCCCCGGTCACGAATCCCGCCCGGGTCTCTCTCACTGTCGGATCTCCCCTGTCCGCGTTCCTGACCAACACGGGCGACCTCGGCAACATCGCCTCCACGGGTACCTCGGGCTACTGGAACATGGGATGGAGCTACCCGCTGGATCTCGTGAACTCGGGTAGCGTCTCGGCGATGGTCATCAGCAACTTCAAGACCATCGGCCAAAACTCCAACGCCAATGCCAATATCCTCGGCTACGGGCTTGGATTTGCGACGTTCCAGTACGGGATCAATGGCGTAGTCGGCAACCAGGTCGGTGCCGTGATCCCGGTCTCCGTCCCCGAGCCCTCCATCTGCGCCATGGCCCTCGCCGGTCTGGCCGGCGGCGGCTACTCGTTCTTCCGCCGTCGCCGCGCTCGCTGACCTGAGCCCTTCGCGGCACTCGTGATCTCACGCTGGGCAGGGCATCGCAAGGTGCTCTGCCCGGTGGTGTTTCTGGGCAGGGCTGGGACGTGCCGAGCGTGATGCCCGAGCCGCTGGCCGTGGCGGGCCGGCTGCGGTGAAAGTTCAGATTGATGTGGCTGCCGTACTGGCGGCCGAACTCGATCGCCTCGTCCACGGGCCTGACCGCGTCCTCATCGATCGTCATCCAGTCCTGCGTCGTCGACCAGGGCCCAGTACGACGTCGGCAGGCGGGCGAAATCCATGCCCCACTTCGCCATCCAGGCGAAGTCGCGCTCGGCGAAGCGCTTGCCGCGCTGTCCGCCAGTGAGTTCGGTGAGGTTGAATCCGCACCAGCGCGGGATCACGGGCTGCGTCATGGTGGCTTACGCTGAACCAAGACAGCGTGTTTTCACCCCCATCGCGTCGAGGTCAGGAGGCCTTCCGGCGGTCGGTCAGCCGGCCCCGCCTGATGTAGCCTTGGTCGCAGAACCACTTCCATGAGTCTTCGACCGACTGCTCCAGCGGCCTGATCGTATAGCCGAGTTCCGCGCGGGCACGGGCGCTGCTGAAGTGCTGGCAGAGCAACGACATGCTCGCTGCGGCGGAGTTGAGCGGGCCCTCGCGGCCCAGCCAGCCGGCGATCAGATCGCCGAGCCGTCCGGCGAGCCGCACGACCCGCAGCGGCGCCTCCCCGCGCGGCGGCCGACGCCCGGTCACTTCCGCGAACAGCGTCCAGGCATCGATGAATCGCAGGTGGTGCCCGCCGAGAATGTAGCGGCGACCGGGCCGGCCGGCCGTGATGGCCGCAATGATGCCCGCGGCCACGTCGCGGGCATCGCCGAAATGCTGAGATCCAGGCGGTGCCAGCAGGCCGCGGCCCTGCGCCACCTCCAGGAGCATGCGGCCGCTCGAGGGCTTCCAGTCCCAGGGGCCGAGCATGAACACCGGGTTGATGATCACGGCGTCGAGGCCGCGGTCCACCTCGTCGAGCACGGCCCGCTCGGCCTCCCGCTTGGTGACGACATAGGGGCACTCGACCGTGTTGCCGAAGGGCGTCTCCTCGTCGGCGGGCGTGCCGTCACCCGTCAGGCCCAGGGCGTTGACGCTCGAGACGTGGATGAGCCGGGCGCCCTCGCGGCGGGCCGTCTCGGCGACGAGTCTCGTCCCTTCGACGTTGACCCGCCGCATGTCGGCGAGCAGTTTCCAGCCGACGTGCACGATCGCCGCCGAGTGGATCACCACCCGGGCTCCCGCGACGGCCCGGCGAACCGACTCCGGATCGGTGACGTCGCCATAGGCCCGCTCGACGTCGAGGTCGCCAAACTCCCGGTCGCCGGATCGCCCGCGGATCAGGGCCCGGACCCGCTGCCCGGATTCAAGGAGCATCCGGATCACCGTGTTGCCAACAAGCCCGGTTCCGCCCGTCACCAGGCAGTCGACGGTCGTGCGGCCGCGGGAAGGTCGTGTTGCGTGCATGAGGTGGTCTCATCGCCGCGGCGAACGCCACCGGCGCGGGGGAAGGGTACGAATCGGGTCGGCCTCACCACAGATTGATTTTCCCGGTCCCGGGCGCCGCGGGAAAGTGTCCTTTCGGGGAAGGGACGTCAGGTCCTTCGGCCAACTGGGGGGCTGAACCTTAGCCGCTCATGATCCGTACGGTTGTATGGGCATGGCACACCAGCGGGCCGAAGGTCCTGTCACGGAGGAACCGTCCTGCTACGGAGGAACGAAGGATGAACCGCGAAGATCTGGTCTCGCTCTGCGAATATGTCGCCGGCCGTCGCACCGGCCTCGTGCTTGGCCGCATCCGGCTCGACACGGATTCCGCCCTGACGGACCCCGTGCCTGAGATTCTCCGCAGTTTTCGGAGGGCTGAGATTTCCGAAAGTGAGAAAAATGCCCTGATGGCCCTCGTCTGTGACACCGACGAAGACGCCGACATCTGCGGCGAACCGGCCTGCATCCTCGACCCCTACGCCGACGAGCAGGCCGGCGATTCGGACGACGATCTGGAGTGACCAAGCCGGCGGACACTCTGGCTCGCCACTCGGGAGACGCCGTACGGCGAGATCGACCTGACGCAGGCGGTGCCTGAGACTGGGATCAGGCGGCCTAACCCTTCATCGACAGGCTCTTGGCCGTCAGCACCGCGCCAGCCGACATCAGGGCCAACCCGAGCCACCGCGGCGGCTCGACGACCTTGCGGAGCGGGGTGGCCTGCCAGATCGCCTGCTGCTGGCCCCCTCCCATCCGGGCCGCGACGAACGTGCTCGACTTTTCGTTGAGCGTGAACGACTGCACCAGGCGGAACTGGATGCCGGCACAAAACAGCAGAAGGCCGGCGAGAAGGAGATGGTTTCGTTTGGGAAGCATGACTCCTTCTCCATCGAATGCGGCTGGCCTGCCCCTTCAGCCCAGGTTGCCAGGGCGGGATTAATCGGTTGATTCCGGATGGGACGGCCCGGCGAGATGGTCGCGATCAGGCCACGAGACGTGCCTCGGGCGGGGGTTTGGGCAACCAGCGAGCGACCTTGCTGAAATTTACTGTGGAAGGGGTCGTGCCGAGGACGATGATCCTGACGATCGTGAGGGTTTTCCTGCGTGCGATCGAACCGCAACCGTGTGAGGCCGACCGTGACCGCTCGCCTGAATCAGACAGTGATGGTGCTCGTGGCTTGGGCCACGTGCTGCTGTGCCACCTGGCCGCTCGTGCGGGCCGCCGATGGGTTCGACCCCGCGGCCATGCCCCCGGTGCTCTCCGATGCGTCGGACGAGCCGGCCGTCATGACGGTCATCGAGGACCGCATCCTGCTCGAACCCGATGCCGAGGCGGATGCCACGTCCGGCCCCGCCGAGTCGGTGCTCAGCGAGGAGATGGTCCTGGCAGACGCCGAGCCGATGCCGATCGTCGAGTCGGTGGTCGAGTCGGCGACGGAGCCACCGCAGATACTCGATGTTTCATCGCGAGCCTTCGACGGCATGCTCATGGACGACTGCGAGGTCGATGAGATGCCCTTCGAGGCGAGTTCTGGCCGCTGGTTTCAGAGTGGCGGCTGGTACCTCGGTGGCGAATCGCTGTGGATGGACCGTAGCCGGACGACACGGGTGGTCATCGCGCGGGACACCTTCCCGCTGCCCACGAAGACCGGCTTCGGCCTGAAGTTTCCCGAGTACACCACGACGGCCCAGCCGTTCAACGTCTCGCCCGGGGCCCGCATCACCCTTGGCAAATCGCTCGGGAAAGATTACCTCGATCGCGATCGGGCCGTCGAGTTCATCTACTACGGCGGCATGAACTACAACGACAACGACGGCTTCACCGCCCTGGGGCCGGCCGGCTTCGAGACACCGCTGGGCTATTTCGCCCCCGGCTTCAACGGTGCCCGGACCTTCCAGACCCAGTTCAACTGTGACTTCAACAGCTGGGAGTGGAACTACAAGCTCCGCCGTCGACTCGGACGCGACCAGCTCGTGATGTCGCCGGGCGGCAACTGGAGCCGGCATGCGGAACGTGGCTGGCTCCCGTCGCTGATCGTGGGCACGCGACTGGCGAATGTGAACGAAGACTTCCGTCTGCTCAGCAGCCGCCCGGCCGATGAGATTCCGGTGGGCAAGGAGTTCGGCGGCCAGTACACCGTCAACACAGCCAACTGGCTGTTGGGCCTCAACATCGGCGGCGAACTGATCAGCCAGAACGAGTTCTACTACTGGGGCATCCGCGGCCGAGCGGCGCCGGCCCTGTCGTTCGCCAATACCCACCAGTCCGCCTTCGGGGTCAACACCACGGGCGCCCCTCCGGGGAGCCAGGGAACAACGAACTTCATCGCTAATGCCTCGCGGACGGGACCGGGCTTCATCGGCGACCTGACGCTGCTGGCCGGCTGGCAGATCAACCCCAACTTCTCACTGCAGGCTGGCTACGACTTCCTCTGGGTGGCGGGCATGGCCACCGCGACGAGGCAGTTCAACCTCGACCAGCGCGACATCAACCCGATCGACGTCGGTGGCCAGACCTTCTACAACGGCGTCTCGTTCGGCTTCAACGGCTCGTGGTGAGGCCGCTCTCGCGGCGGGTCACCGCCGCCGGAGTCACTCGCCGGCCAGGGCCACCGCTACGGCCTGGCCGGTGGTGCAGAGGTTCACGGCGATTGCCGTGGCGGGCCGGCCTGTGAGGGGCTCGCCGTGCACCACGTTGACCGGGCAGGCTGGGTCGGGCGTCTGGTAGTTTCGCGTCGGGGGCACGATGCCCGCCGCGAGCCCCAGCACGCTGACCATCATCTCGACCACGCCGCCGCCGGCCCCCAGGTGGCCGAAGGCGGCCTTCGGCGCCGTGACGGGCACGTCGCCGAGTTCCGCGGCGATCGCCCTGGCCTCGACCCGGTCCATCTCGATCGTCGACAGGCCATGCGCGTTGACGTGGCCGACCGAGCCGGGCGCGAGCCCCGCCGCCCGGCAGACTCCGCGGATCGCCTGCCGCAGCGATGTTCCCTGCACGCCCGTGCCGCGGGCCAGCGGCTCGCAGCGTGACGCCGTGGCGAGCACTTGTCCGAGGATCGTCGCGCCTCGACCTTCGGCATGCGCCCGCGACTCGAGCACGATGGCACCCGCCCCCTCGCCGTTGACGAGGCCGTCGCGGTCGCGATCAAACGGACGAGAGGCCGACTCAAACTCGTCGCCGCGGTGCGAAAGCTGGGCGGCGCCCCGCGCCACCATCGCCGTCGGGTGCAGCCGGCAGCCGGTCCCGCCGGCGAGCATCACGTCGGCCCAGCCGCGGCGGATCACGCTCGCCGCCTCGGCGACGGCCAACAGCCCCGACACGTCGCCGAGCACGATCGAGTTGTTGGGCCCGCGGGCCTCGTGCGCGATGGCCACGTGGGAGGCTGTCATGTTGGGCAGGTGCTTGAGAAGCCAGAGTGGGTGGAGTTCCTGCTGGATCGCCTCGGCCCAGAGCGAGTAATCAAATCTTCCGTCAATCACCGCACGGCGGTAGGTGCCCTCGAGGTCTTCGATGTCGGCGTAGATCATGTCGCTGCCAAACACCACGCCGAAGCGTTCCGTGGTCACGGCGGGAACGGAGATCCCCGCGTCGGTGAGCGCCAGGTCAGCCGCCGCAAAGCCGAGCTGGATGTCGCGGCTCATCACCTTAAGGCTCTTCCGCGGACGTACGGCGAGCTTCGGATCGAAATCGGTGATCTGGCCGCCAAACCGGACACCGAGCCCCGAGGTGTCGAAGCTCGTGAGCGGGCGGATACCACTGCGGTTGGCAAGCACCGATTCCCAGAACGCCTGCCGCCCGATGCCGATTGGGCTGACGACGCCGAGGCCCGTGATCACGATGTCGCGCGGTGAAGACATACCGTGACGCTAAACGAGCGGGTGGAAAGCCGGAAGGGGCGGGGGCGAACCTGCGGCGATCACCGGGGCCGAGGCTGACCGTGGCTGGGATGCAGTTCCCGCCATTTCGCCGGCGGCAGCGGCCGGGGATCGGCCCACAGCCCCCGGCGGGCGTGGCGGGCTGCCGACTCGGCAGCCAGCAGATCGTCATCGTCGGCGAAGCCGGTGAACGCCCAGGCCCAGCCGTCGGCCACCATCTCGCGGTTGACGTCGCGAGCGTCGATCCAGAGCGTGCCCAGCAGCCTGCCGTGCTGATCGCGGGCATCCCCCTCGACGCGGACGACGCCGGCGGCAAGTTTTCCGGCCAGGGCCGAGCGGGCCTGGCCGCCCGCCGGCTGGTC